>CAYQWO010000253.1:0-5659 GCA_964421095.1 uncultured Syntrophaceae bacterium | reverse complement strand
AATGAAAAGGAGATGCCTATGAGCATTCGCGGCTTGATCCCGGCGACCGTCACTCCCTTTCGGGAAGACGGATCGATCGACTATGAGGATTTGGACCGGCATCTGCATTTGGTTGCATCGGCCGAGGGGGTCTTTGGGATCGCCGTCAATGGACATGCCGGCGAGATATTGGCCCTCAGCTCTGAGGAGCGGGCCAAGATTGTGTCCGCGGCAAGAAGAGCCCTGCCGAGCCGCATCAAATTGATCGCGGGCATCGAGGCGCATGATCCCTCGATGCTGGTGAAAGAGGGGATTGCTGCGCGGGCTGCCGGCGCTGATTGCCTGCTCGTGCTTCCGCCCTTTGATATTCGACCGTATCGCCGGCTGGCCCAGGACCCGGAGTCGGTATTCGCGGTCTTTTCCAAGTTGGACCGGGAAGTGGGCCTACCGATGATTGTGTTTCAGTACCCCGACTCAAGCGGCTGCGCTTACTCCACTGCGGCGCTGGTGCGGATTGCCGAGCTACAAAATGTGGTCGGGGTCAAGGTCTCGACCCCGGAAGTATCGCGGTACGTCGAGATTTATGATACGCTTAAGGGTCGGGTGGTGGTTCTGCCGGCCAGCGATGCTCCCCCCCTGCTCGGGATTCTACTCCATGGGGCAGAGGGTGCGCTGATCAGCATCAGTGTGGTGGGGACCTCCCACTGGTCCGAGTTGATCCGGGAAGCGACCAGAGGGTCTGCCCAGCGCGCCAAAGAGATCTTCCAGCGGGTGTGCATCCCCCTCATGGACGCCCTGTTTGAGAATCAACAGCCCAAGACCTTAGTCAACCCCTTCGCGGCGACGAAGGAGGCGCTGTTCCAGTTGGGGCAGCTTCGATGCCCCCAAGTGCGCCCCCCCTTGATTAAGCCCGACGATGCCCGGAAAGCAGCGATCCGGCGGGCCCTGGTCGCTGCGGGTCTGCTGAAGACTCCGGCATAAAAGTGGCTAAGGCGGGTTTAAATCTCCGAAGGCCCCTCATGATCATTCCAGTTCTTGATTTATTTTTCGGCTAGGGCTACCAATCAGCCTCATTCTACAAATACTTATCCTTTTTTTCGCCTTCCTTGCTGAAGACCTTCAGCATAAATCCTTTTCAGGGTCAATACCCGAATAGAGCAGTAAGGATAAGTACCACCCCGATTAGTCCAAGAATCCACCGAAAGCCCCCAGAGATGAAAAAGGATGAAACAATTAAAATGATCCCTACGACAGATCGGAAAATTCCCTCCCCCCTCCCCACATTTTTCATTTTCACTGTTGGTCCCCCTTTTCCTCCCTATTATCTTAAATGCCATTAAACCAAAACCCCCTTTCTCTTCCTGCGAGAAATGGGGTCTCAGTGATCTCCAAAACCATACACCTACCTTTAGGTTAGGGGTTAAAGGTAATGGAGGGCCAAAATTCACTAAGATTATACTCCCATGGGTAGAGAGGTCAACAGGCTTGTCATAACCGGAATAAGAGGCAGGGACCGGCGGGAGTGATCCAACCCCATAGCCTCGTCAGGTTTGCTCTATTCTTTCTAAGTTCTTTTTATCTTGAATCAAAAGCCCCACCGTGCTATAAATAAAATACCGGCGGACCCCGGGGCAGCTACACCCGATCTTCCATGGTCCGCGACTATGAGCCCTGGTCAACACTTCCCCAGTGGACCGGCCAGGGCTCTTCTTTTTCAGGGAGGCATTTAAAGCCCAATTTCGAGGCTTCCTATGTTGGGAAAGGGAGTGAAGTAAAAATCAGAAGGATGTCAATTTCCCTCCCACCTTGAGCTATCCTATTGCTTCATTGGCCTAACTATGGTATGCAAAGTAAAAATTTTTCCGAGGTGGCTTCCGAGATGGAGATGATTAAAACAGAAGTTTTGGTGGTGGGAGGCGGAGGCGCTGGCTTGCGAGCTGCGATGGCTGCCGGGGAAAATGGGGCCCAAGTCCATATCGTATCCAAAACGCCCATCGGGAAATCAACCTGCACCTATCTTTCGGCAGGTGGCTTTACTCTAAGTGTGGGGGGACTTTCTAAAGAAGATCATTTGCAAGCAACCCTCCAGTCGGGGAAGGGCATAAACAACCGGGAATTCGTAAAAATATTAGTGGAAGAAGCCACGGAGCGAGTCCAGGAGTTGGAGAGGCTGGGGCTCGTTGGAGAATGGGGAAAAGGGCGCTTTTTCGTCACCGGGAAACCCCCCTGCTGGGGAGCGCCGTTAACCAAGCTTTTAGCGGAGGCAGTAAAAAAACGAGGCGTCTCGGATTTACCATGGATTACCATATGCAAGATCGTGCTCCAGGGCGGGAGGGCTGTAGGGGCCCTGGGATATGACTATAGGGCAGGGAAAATGATCGCCTTTTTGACTAAAGCCATCATTCTCGCCAATGGCGGGGGAGCAGCCCTTTACCAAAGGCATGATAATCCAGTGCGCATGACAGGAGACGGGTATGCCCTTGCTTATGATGCCGGCTGTTCTCTGCGCGACATGGAATTCGTACAGTTTATGCCACCGGGCCTCGCTGAACCAGGAAGGCCCACAATTCTTATTGCCGGCTCCCTGTGTGAGGTGGGAAGAGTCATCAATTCCTCAGGGGAGGAGGTCTTAAGGAAATATCAAATTACCGACCGGCCCGTAATTATAAAAGCGAGGGACACATTTTCCCTGGCCATTTTTCGGGAAGAGATGCAAGGCCAGCACGTGTTTCTGGATTTGCGGTCCCTTTCGGAGGCTGACTGGCCAAGGGATAATGTGACCCAAAGCCAGCGCCCATATCTTACCAAGAACCTCTCATGCCGAGACAAACCAATCCGGATTTCTCCGATGTGCCACCACTTTATGGGAGGAGTGACCATCGACCAGCATGGAGAAACAGAAATTCCGGGGCTTTTTGCTGCTGGGGAAGTGGCTGGAGGGGTGCATGGAGCAAACCGCTTGGGGGGGAATGCCTTAGATGAAATTCTGGTCTTTGGGCGAAGGGCAGGGTTGGCCGCGGCGGAATGGGCTAAAAACCATGGATGGCTGGACAATGTGGCCACCTTGCTTCAGCAAGAAATGAAGACGTTTGCTGGCAAGAAGTTGGCGGCGAGCATAGGCCTACCTCCCAGGAAAGTGAGACAGTCGCTGGCCGAAATCCTCTGGAGAGAGGGCGGCATTTTGCGAAACGGGAAAGCTCTGGAAGGGGCTCTGGCGACTATCCGTCATATGCAGGCTGAAAATCTTCCCCGAGCAAAAACGGAAACCCCCAAAGAGATGCTGGAGAAGATGGAATCGGAGAATGCCTTTTTGGTCGCGGAAATGATCCTGCGGAGTGCCTTGATGCGCGAAGAGAGCCGCGGGGCTCACTTCCGGAGTGATTTCCCTACGATGAACGATCAAAAGTGGAAGGGGAATATTTTCATCAAGAAATCAGGCCAGGGCATGCAGCTGGAGTTTCGGGTAAACGAGCGCGGGAATTTCTAACTCCTGTACCTTGGGAATGTAGCGCAATGCTTCTTCCGCCTGCTTCCACTCCGAAATTTCCCGCGGCAGATGCCGGGCGATGGCTTCCAGTTCGGGCCCCTTTGATGGGGCTTTTTTGTTTTTGGACAAATAGAATGCCCAAGCCTAAAGATTTTTTAATCCCTTGCCGATAAGATTTGTGATTTGAAGATTGCCCTAAAATATCGACATTCAAGAAGAAAGGAGAAAAAATGAAAAAAAAGATGGCGAAATATGTTACTTGGTATATGGTCATAGTGATGTTCTTAATAGGAATCACACCGAGGGCCTACGCAGGTTTTTCGCCCTCGGAGGAAATGGCCCTTTTCCCGCTCGATAGGCCTTCTGACCTCCAGAAGATTCAAAAAGTTCTTGAATCTAAAATGATCCGCGAGAGACTCAATGCCCTGGGCTTTAGCCAGGAGGAAATTCAGGCGAGGTTCAAACAGCTTAGTGATGAGCAGGTTCATCAGATTGCTCTAAAGCTTGATGAACTGAATGTAGGGGGAGATGGTGAGGTGATCATCATTCTTCTCTTGATCGCCGTCATTGCGGGCTTAGTTTTTTATCTCCTGGGATATAGGATGACCGTTAAAAAGGGATGAAGGAGAATAGATCAACCACCGCCTCCCTTCTTAAATAGATCATCCTAATGAATGGGAGGCTCTATGGGCTTGGTCACGGGTTGGACGTAGCCACTCCAAAGGGTCATTATTCGGTTCCGATTGGGGTCCCCGCACACCACAATGTGAACAATGTCTGGGCTTGAAAGTACCCGGACCCTCTGGTGGGGCTCAACCAAATAGTCTTCAGAAAAAAGCCCAGACTGTACCCTCTCCTTAGATGTACTGACCTCAGGGAGACCGTATTTCATCGTCCATTCTAATTCTTGCAAAGGGACCCGGGCATTTTCGTAGAGATATTCTTTCACATCTTTTTTGGAATAACCTGCGGCGGCGAGAGATTTAGCGACTGGGGGAGCTAAGAGCAAAGTAACCATGTTTCTCATCGCCTTGGGTCCTCTTTCGGCAAGCCTGGCGAGGCAGGGCTTCTTGGTAATATCTTCACAGAGCAATTCGAGTGTGCTTTGGGCTGCGCCTTTATCCAACCTGCTGTAAGGGGAGGGAGGCCAGCCCCAGGTGATGGTGGCTCCTGCGGTCACGGTACTCACCCCTCGGTCAAACCCGTGCTCCACGTGGAAAGGCTCCCATGGGCTCTCGTCCTCATTCTCCGCGAGGGTAAATACCAAAGGATAGCCGAAGGTCCCCATGTAATTTTTCCCGGGCTGGTAGCCAGCGATATTCCGGATGATTAAACCGAGGGCGCGGCCGATGGCCGGATTGGGGCCTTTGGAAATCAGTTGCCCTTGGCAGGCGATTCCCAATTGTTTGATGATCGGCCCATTGATCAGCAAATAGGGTACAACTCCCCACGTGGTCCCAATATTGTTTAGATTATAATGGGCATCGCCAATCGCTTTAACTGCGGCGATCAATATCGGTAGATGCTCCGGACGGCATCCAGCCATAATGGCATTCGCCGCAAGATTCAGGGGGACCGCTTTCCGGTTGGCCTGGGGAAGGGTGGCGATTTCTTCTTCTGGCGGATAATTAGTATATCTTAAGAATTTTTCAACTCCTTCCAATGAAGGGGGAATGATCGCAAGCCCATCCGTCCATTCGTTCTGGAAGAAAAATTGATTTACTTCCTCGAGGGTTCCTTTGAATACAACCTCTTGCGGACTCCGGGGGGTAGGCTTCTCCCCGGTACCCATTCCCTTTTCTGGCTCTGTCAGAGCGGCAACGATCTGGTCAAAAAGGACTTTTTTGATCATTTCTCTAATTTCACTCATATGGACGCCGACCGCTCCAGGGTACTCGGCCACCCGTAAGCCCTCCACTCCTGCCGCTTTTGCGGCCGAAAGCGCCACTTCTTTAAAACCCGTGACCGTTATTACTGCGCTCGGAATACCCAGTTTCTCGGCTTCGATTGCCGGCCGCGCCGCGGCCGGTGTGCATGTACCTCAGCCCCCGTTGCCAGATATAAGGGCATCGCATCCTTTCTCCTTGGCCATCGCCGCAATTCTTCTGGCAACCTCCCACTGGTATTCCGGGGTGCCTCGGAGGGTAGAAGAGGGGAATTCCGTGTAGGGGATCACCTTTACTCCAGGATAGC
>CAYQWO010000252.1:2950-5683 GCA_964421095.1 uncultured Syntrophaceae bacterium | reverse complement strand
GTTGTTCAAGATGAGGTCAGCGGAATCACCCGGAACCTTTGGCAAGGGGAACGGTTTTTCAGGAATTTCCCCCGCGGTGGCACACCCTGCTAAGACATTGGCAATGGTTCCACCTGAAACCTTCAAAAATTCTCTTCTCGAAATTTTCATCTCTTGCTTTCCCATGAATCATCTGCTTTTCAAAGCGGGGACTATGGGGAGAAATCTTTTTAGTTACCCCCTGACCAGTTCAAGCAAGGCCCGAGCCAAATCGCCGGCGAAGGATGGCGCGTTAATGTGGGCTTGCTTCTCGATAACCGGGATGTGAAGTGGCAGGTTTTTTTTCAAAGCTTCTATGAAAGCCTGATTCGCTTCCGGATCGAAAAAAGGCTGGCCGGGAGCGTCGATCGCCGAGAATCCCCCCAAAGGGATGTATACGATGGTGGCCCCCTTGGCTTTGACGAGTTTCCCTGCCATGATCTGTCCAAGCCGCCTGTTTTCTTCAACGTTTGTGCGCATCAACGTGGTAGCCGGGTTGTGAATGTAAAGAAGGCGGCTGCGGAACTGCGGAGGAATAGCATTAGGAAAAAAGTTCACCATATCCATAGCTCCTGGTACCACGACCTGGGGAATTCCCATTTCTCCCGCCTTTTCCAGGCGGTTTGGGCCAGCGCTGCATTTTCCCCCCAGCATTTCATCGGCCAGTTCTGTGGTAGTGACGTCCAGAACCGCTTGGATCTGGCCCTCTCCAACCAGCTGCTCCATGGCCTGGCCGCCGGTACCGTTGGCATGAAAAACCAGGACTTCGTACCCACTCTGCTCCAGGATTCTTTTTGCTTCGGTAACGCAAGGCGTGGTGACTCCAAACATGGTGGCGGCGATTAGGGGTCGTTCCGTTGCCAGGACTTCTTCTTTTCCTTCCGCCATGCCGCAGATCGAGGCGGCGGCATTGGTAAGGACCTGTTTGCTGATCCGGTTGAGGCCAGAGATATCCACCACCGAATGCATCATGGAAATGTCTGAGGTCCCCACATAAGATCGGATATTTCCGGAAGCCATGGAGGAGACCATGACCTTGGGGATCCCGAGGGGTAAAGATCTCATGGCGCTTGTGCCAATAACCGTTCCTGAACCTCCACCGATGGAGATGATGCCCTGAATCTCTCTGCGCTCGAACAGTTCTTTAGCAATTCTGGCTGCGCCTTTGGCCATGACCGCTACTGCCTGTCCTCGATCTCTTTGACGGACTAACTCCTGAATGGATCTCCCTCCAGCAGCAGCCACCTTTTCGTTGGAAATATCTACATTCAGAGGGGAAGGCTGAAGAACCCCGGCGTCGAGCGTATGAACACTCCGCTTCCTGGCGAGGATTTGAGCTCTCAGGAAATTTAATTCTTCGCCCTTGGTATCAAAAGTTCCGATCAGGAGAATATATCGGTCCATTTGTCAAAAGTCAGGTCTATCTGCGGATCTGCTGCGCTTTAAATTGTTCGGTCCTCTTCCGGATGGCTTCTTCAGTTGGCAGGCGTTCGATGGAAGAAGCCCCCACGAATCCAACCGCCGACGTATGGCGGTAGATATATTCTGTATCTTCTGGTCCTGCGATCGGCCCGCCGTGCGCCAAACAAAGAATTTCGGGTTTGATAGCCAAAGCCGCCTGGAAAATTTCTGTGCATCTCCTGCCGGCTTCTTCGAGAGTGATGGGGCGTTTGGACCCCACAGCCCCACCGGTGGTAGATTTCATGTGAGCAACCACGGCATCGATCCCTGCCCCGGCCATCATTTTCCCTTCTTCAGCGTTGAAAACATAGGCCATGGTAAAGAGCCCCAGCGATCCGGCCAGGGCCAGAACCTCCGCCTCCCTGCGGAAGCTCATTCCCGCATCTTCCAGGCTCTGCCGGAAATCGCCGTCGATCCTCCCCACCGTGGGGAAATTGATGACCCCAGAGAAGCCTACGGTGAGCAACTCTTTCAGGAATATTTCCATATTCCGGGTCAAATCTACGGCACAGATTCCCGCGATTACGGGTACATTTCGGACTATGGGTAAGACGGAGCGCAAACCCATCTCTTTGACGATGGCGTTCGCATCCCCGAAAGGCATGAAACCAGCGATGGAAGGATGACCGTCCATGCGATAGAGGCCGGAGTTGTAAATGATGATAAGGTCAGCCCCACCCGCCTCCGCAAATTTCGCCGAAAGGCCGATCCCTGCGCCGGCAGCCAGGATGGGCTTTCCTTTCTTTATTTCCGCCCTGAGCCTGTCAACAACCTCCTGACGCCCATACTGTTTCCCCATCTTGCTTTTCCCTTCTTAATATGGAATTAGGCATGACCAAATTACTCCAGCTCGCTGCAGCTTCACAAAAGG
This sequence comes from uncultured Syntrophaceae bacterium, assembly GCA_964421095.1. Taxonomy (GTDB): domain Bacteria; phylum Desulfobacterota; class SM23-61; order SM23-61; family SM23-61; genus CAYQWO01. Next base: position 3,333 of record CAYQWO010000252.1, on the reverse strand, counting down.
CCCGACGAAATTTTACCAGATGTTTTTGGTTATTAAAAAATAAACTGCTCCAGCACCTGAAGGATGCGAGCAGCCCGATCGCGATAGGTATGGTGGGCCAAGACGCGCTGCTTAGCTTTCCTCCCCCGCTTTCGGGCACCATTGGGATCATGCAGATAACGCTCCCTCATTTCTATGGCCTCATCCAGGTTGTGAAAGCATAAGAGTTCCTCTCCGGGGTCGAATAAGGTCTCGAGCTCGGCGGACCATTCGGTTAGAACTGGACTCCCGCAGGCACCAGCATCGAATATCCGCTGGGTTAATCCTGTCCGCGCCTGGGGTTGGCGCACATCCAAAATAAAGGAGCTCCCGTTGTAAATCTCCCGGAGTTCATCCCCATAGGC
>CAYQWO010000252.1:0-2850 GCA_964421095.1 uncultured Syntrophaceae bacterium | reverse complement strand
CGGCCTTCGAGGATATCCCGGACCTGTCTGGCCACGGCAGCAGACAAGCGCTCCCCTGCTTCCTGGGTCATGGCGCCAATGTGCGGCGACAGGACTACATTCTCCAGTTTGGCGAAGGGATGATGACCGCCAATCGGCTCATGGGCAAAGACATCCAGGGCTGCCCCGCCGATGCGCTTCTCCTCCAGTGCTTTTAGCAAAACCGCTTCATCGATCACCCCGCCCCGGGAGGTGTTTACCAGCAAGGCCTTCGCTTTCATCACCGCCAAGGTGCGGGCGTTGATCATCTTGGCGGTCGCCGGCGTCAGGGGAACGTGAAGCGTCGCTATATCCGCCCGGGAAAGGAGCTCTTCTAAGGTCGTCCTTTCAATGGGGGCCTCGGTCTGGGGCTGGGCAAATGGATCGTAGGCCAACACGTTCATGTCAAACCCTCGGGCGATCCGCGCTACCCGCGACCCGATCTGCCCCAGGCCGATGATCCCCAACGTTTTCCCCTTAAGTTCCGCCCCCATTACCCATTCTGGCAGGCCTGCACTCTCAGCTTTTTTCCAGCCGTCCCCCCGGACCCAGCGATCGGATAGATGAATTTTCCTCATCAAGCAAAGAAGGAGTCCAAAGGTCAGCTCGGCCACAGCCTGGGCATTCTCTCCCCGGCAGTTGCAGACAAACACCCCTCGCCTGGCAGCAGAGTTGACATCGATGTGATCGTAGCCAGCGCCGTAGGCGATCACCCCTTTCAGGCCGGGGGTTCGCTCCAGAACGAATGCGTCAATAGGGATGTATTCCGAGACGAGGATGCGCACCGCTGGGCAATGGGTGAGTTTATCAGCCAAGTCCAAGTGATTTTTGGCATCGGCCCAAGCAAACCCACCCAGCGAGGAAATCTCAGCCAAGGATCTTTCGGACATGAAAAATCGGTCGGCAAAAACAACCGGGACAGAAAAGATTTCCTTACCGGCCATCGTAAACGATCTTTCCTCCGACTACGGTCATTCTTACATGGCAGTTGGGAATCTCCTGTGGGGAAAGCGTCAATGGGTTTTTATCCAATACTACCAGATCAGCCAATTTCCCCTCTTTCAGGGTTCCCCGCTCTTTTTCCTCAAAAGAAAAATAAGCAGCGTCGCGAGTATATAGCGCAAGAGCCTGGTCAGCCGTAATACATTCCGCAGGCCCAAATTCCTGACCGCTGGCTGTCTTCCGGCAAATAGAGTCCCGTACTCCGATGAGAGGATTGGGGTCTGCAACTGGACAATCGGAGGAGAATCCCAGCTTGATCCCCCGGCTGAGCAAGGTTGCGAAACGGTAGAGTTCCTGGGAGCGGGTGGGTCCGTAGGCTTCAATGAACCCATCGCCGAGGAGCGAGAAAAAATTGGCCTGACTGGAAATGTAAAGGTCCAGCTGTTCAACCCGATCGATCTGAGGAGGCGTTAGATTTCCCGCATGGACGATTTGATGGCGCAGGGGGTTCCCTTTAGGCAAAACCCGCCCAAAAGCTTTGAGGAGCATCTCCAAAGCCCGGTCTCCCTGGGCGTGAACGGAAATCTGGTACCCGGCCCGGTCAAATTTCTTAATCTCTCTGTTAATTCCCTTCTGATCGTAATTAAGAATTCCTCTTCCGGCCCCAGGGGGATTTTCGTAGGCCTGGGATACAGCTGCTGTCCGGCTGCTCATGCCCCCGTCGAGAAAAATTTTTATGGCCCCAACCTTGACCCATTCTGTACCGAATCCCCTTTCAATCCCTGCGCCCATGAGAGGATCAGCCCAGTGGTTGAGGATGAAGGCGTAGAGCCGAAAAGGAAACCGTCCAGCATTTGCCGCCTCTTGGTAGGTACGAAGGGTCAAGGAATCGACGAAGGGATCATGGGCTCCCACAATACCAAGCCGGTGATAGCGGGCGGCACAACGCACCATCATTTCAACCCTTCCTGCGCGATCATATTCGGCCATCATCTTAGAATAAATTGAAGGGGTATTGAAGAAAAGCGGTCCCATGAAAGCAGACTCACTCAAAATTCCGTTTGGTTCTCCTTTGGCGTCCCTATAGATCTTTCCTCCGGGGGGATCGGGTGTTTTTTTTGTAAAACCAAGCTCCTGCAAAGCCCGGCTGTTGACCACCGCTCCATGGACGGAAACGTGTACCAGGCAGATGGGGTGTTTTTTCGATGCCCGGTCCAGGTCCTCTCTGGTCAGATCCTTTTTGTCGTCGAGTAAATAACGTGCATACCCCCATCCCATAATCCACTTCCCCGGCGGGGTTTTTTCTGCCTGGGCCCTTAAGGCCTTTACCACATCCTCCCCCTTCACGCAGCCTGCCGCCGGCCGACAGTCTGCCTGGTCGGTGAGCAGGGCATAGAGACAAAAATGGTTATGGGTATCTATAAAACCCGGCAGTATAGTCTGCCCCTCGAGGTCGATCACCTTTGTTTTGGGTCCGGCCAGGGATTCGACTTCGGCAGTCCTGCCCACCCGATAAATGCGGCCGAATTGCATAGCCAAGGCCTCTGCCCTCGGTGCCGATGGCTCCATAGTCAGAATGTTTCCGTTCTTGAAAATTGTCTCCATCTATCCTCCCCCTGTTTATTCGTTATGCGGCGATTTTCCTTCAAAATCATCAGGGAAAATGATCCCTGGTACGGCATGAGCGAAGAAGAAGTGGATGACCGAAACGAATTCATCAGGTCTTACATCAACAAAGAGTTCGAGCTACTCCTTCAAATTCCAATCCAGCCAAGCGAAAACGACTTCTGGTTCACAAGCCACCAAGAATTCATGGAAAGCGCCTTCAACACCTCAGAACCCGGTGGGCCAATCCTGTAACCTGTGCTCGCTGATGACCTTTGCTCTATT
>CAYQWO010000251.1:0-5698 GCA_964421095.1 uncultured Syntrophaceae bacterium | reverse complement strand
GGGCGGGCGATGGAAGTACCCATCAGGTAGCCTCCCTCATAGATGGCGTTTGCCCGGAGCATGGGAAAGACAAACTCCCGGACAAATTCCTCCCGCAGGTCTTCGATGTAGACCTTGCTGGCTCCGCTTTGGAGTCCCTTGTCCCGCAGGCCATCCAGCTCTTCTCCCTGTCCCAAGTTGGCTGCAAAGGCCACGACCTCGCATCCATAGGTTTCAATCAACCATTTGAGGATCACCGAGGTATCCAGTCCCCCGGAGTAGGCCAAAACTACCTTCTTTACCCCCTCTTTCATAGGCCTTGCCCTTCCTTCATCATACTTCACCACAGAGAGCGCAGAGAACGCGGAAATGACAGAAAAATTGAAGTGCAAAAATCAAATTCGAAAAGGAAATGATTGCTATTTCTCTGCGTTCTCAGCGGGCCTGCGGTTAGGTTTTTTTAATAACCATTCCAGAATTGCTTTCTGCCCGTGCAGACGGTTTTCGGCCTGGTCGAAAACCACGGATTGAGGACCTTCCAGAACCTCGGTGCTGATCTCCTCGCCGGCATGGGCCGGAAGACAATGCAGGACCAGCGCTCCTTTTTTTGCCCTCTGCAAGAGCGCGGAGTTTACCTGATAGCCCCGGAACTTCTCTTTTCGGGCTTCCTGCTCCTGCTCCTGCCCCATGGATGCCCAGACATCCGTGTAAACCACATCGGCCCCCTTGGCCGCTTCATGGGGATCAAGCATGACCGCTATGCGCGCCCGGGAATTCCGGGTGGCCTCCGCCAGAATCTGCGCATTCGGCTGGTATCCTTCTGGACAGGCCAGGGCCAGGGAAAAATCCAGCAAGGACGCAGCCTGGACCCAGGCGTTGGCCACGTTATTCCCATCTCCGACGTAGGCCACTTTCAGGCCTTTATAGCTTCCTTTCTTCTCCACCAGAGTCAAAAGGTCGCAAAAAATCTGGCAGGGATGGAGCAGGTCAGTCAAGCCGTTGATCACCGGAACGGACGCCCACCGCGCCCATTCCTCTACCGTTGCCTGGTCGAATGTCCGGATGATGATGCCGTCCAGGTAACGGGAGAGCACGCGGGCGGAATCGGCAATCGGCTCCCCTCTTTTCATCTGGGTTGTCCCCGGGTCGAGGTAGAGCGGATGGCCGCCCAGTTGCTTCACGGCCACCTCGAAGGAAACCCGCGTCCGGGTGGAAGGCTTGTCAAAAATTAGCCCCAGGCACATCCCAGCCAGGGGGTGATGGGGCAGGCCTTTTTGCCATTTCCGCTTGAGTTCAACGCCCCTTTTTAACAGCCGGTCTATTTCCTCCCGCGAAAGATCCGTCAGGCTCAGCAGGTCGCGCTTGCTCATTTTTCTTTCAACTCCAGTTGGAAAAAATTTCATCCAAAGCCTGCACCAGGCCGTCGATCTCTGGCGGTTTAATAATCAGGGGGGGAATAAATCGCAGAACGGTCTCATTGGTGCAATTGATCAGGAAGCCCCTCTTCAGGCAATCCATGACTACCCCTTTTCCTTCCCGGTCCAGCTCCAGGCCGATCATTAAGCCCTTTCCCCGAACCTCCTTGATGAAAGAATATTTCTTTTTTAACCCCTCCAGCCGCTTCATAAAATGGGCCGAGGAGCGCTGGCAATTCTCTAAAATTCCATCCTCAATCGTGGCCCGTAGGGCCGCAAGCCCTGCGGCCGTGGAGAGCGGATTTCCCCCAAAGGTGGCCGCATGAGAGCCCGGAGTGAAGCTTTGGGCCACTTCCTCCTTGGCCAGGGTGGCCCCGATGGGTACCCCACCTGCCAGTCCTTTGGCCATGGTCAGGATGTCGGGAGGAACTCCATAATGCTCATAGGCAAAGAGCTTTCCTGTCCGGCCCATGCCCACCTGCACTTCATCGTAGATGAGGAGGAGCTTCTTTTGGTCGCAGAGGCGCCGTAAGCCTTTGAGGTAGTCCTCTGCGGGCAGGTTCACGCCCCCTTCGGCCTGAATGGGTTCCACCAAAATAGCGCAGGTGGCCCCGCTAACCGTAGCTTCCATGGCGGCCAGGTCTCCCTGGGGTACAAACTTGAATCCAGGCATCATTGGTTCGAACCCTTTGTGAAATTTCTCCTGCCCCGTGGCCGCCAGGGCCCCCAGGGTTCGGCCGTGGAAGGATTTCAGGAGGGAGATGATCTCGTATCTGCCAGGCCCAAAATGGTCCTGGCTGTACTTGCGGGCCAGCTTAATGGCCGCTTCGTTGGCTTCCGTGCCGCTGTTGCAGAAGAAGACCCGGTGGGCGAAGGAATGCTTGACCAAGAGCTGGGCCAGTTGAACCTGCGGCTCAATATGGTAAAGGTTGGAGACGTGCAGCAGTTTGCCAGCCTGGTCGCGAATGGCTTGCACCACTTTAGGATGGCAGTGGCCCAGATTGCATACGCCGATTCCGGCCACGAAATCCAGGTATTCTTTCCCTTCCACGTCCCAGACTTTGCACCCCTCTCCTCTGACCAGGACGACCGGGAAGCGGCCGTAAGTCTGGGCAAGAACTTCCTGGGAGACTTTGATCACATCTTCATTGGTCATTCTTCTTTCCCTTCCTAAGATGTAAGGTGCGAGTTGAGAGGTGTAAGTGGTTAACAACTCCCAACTCTCCACTCTCAGTATATTTGCGTTCCAATCCCTTCGTCCGTAAAGATCTCCAGCAAGATGGCATGTTTCACCCGGCCGTCGATGATGTGGGTCTTCTTGACCCCTTCCTGCAGGGCCTGTAAGCAACAGTTCACCTTGGGGATCATGCCCCCTTTGATAATTCCTTCCTTGAGGAAACGTCCGGCCATCTCCGCGTTCATGGTGGAGATCAAGCGCTTTTCTGTATCGAGGACGCCCTCGACATCTGTGAGCAGGATGAACTTCTCCGCCCGCAGGGAGGCAGCTATTTTTCCAGCCACCAGGTCCGCGTTGATGTTGTACATCTCTCCTGCCGGTCCTACGCCCACCGGAGCGATCACCGGAATCCATTTGTTATTCTTGATCGTTTCAATCACTTCGGGGTTGATGGACTCCACTTCCCCGACCTGGCCGATGTCCAGTAGCTCTTTTTCCTGCCCCTCTTTTCCCTGGCGGGGAATCCACAGCTTTCTGGCGCGAATGAGGCCTCCATCCATTCCCGATAGGCCCACCGCATGGCCTCCGTACTGGTTAATCAACGAGACAATCTCCTTGTTGACCTTCCCCACCAGGACCATCTCCACGATGTCCATGGTTTCTCCATCCGTCACCCTCATCCCTTCTACGAAATTTGATTTTTTACCGATCTTCTCCAGCATCCCGTCAATCTGCGGCCCGCCTCCATGGACGATGACCGGATTCAGGCCGATGTAGCGCATCAAGATGACGTCCCGGATGAAGCTCACCTTCAGGTCCTCATCATCCATGGCGTGCCCACCGTACTTGATGACGATGGTCTTGTTAAAGAATCGCTGGATGTAGGGCAGCGCTTCCAGCAGGACGTCTGCTTTATCTATGAGCTTTTGCATTCTTTTTTTCCTTATCCTCAATCAATGTCTTTAACTCAAAACTCATCACTCGTAACTCCTAACTGTTTTACAGGATATACCGACTGAGGTCTTCATCCTTGATAATCTCGGTCAGCTTTTCCCGGACATACTTGGCATCCACCATGACCTTTTTTTCTGCCCGATCCGGGGCATCGAAGGAGATCTCGTCCAAAAGCCTTTCCATGATGGTGTGCAGCCGCCGCGCCCCGATATTCTCTGTGCGCTGATTCACCAGGGTGGCGATCTCGGCGATCTCAGCGATGGCATCTTCAGTAAAAGAGAGGGAGATGCCCTCGGTGGCCAATAAGGCCGTGTATTGCTTGATGAGGGCGTTCTTGGGCTCAGTGAGGATGCGGATAAAATCCTCCTTCGTCAGCGACTCTAACTCCACCCGAATGGGGAATCGCCCCTGGAGCTCCGGGATCAGGTCCGAGGGTTTGGAGACATGAAAGGCCCCAGCGGCGATGAAGAGAATATGGTCTGTTTTCACCATGCCGTACCGCGTAGTAACCGTCGTCCCTTCCACAATGGGCAGAAGGTCTCGCTGCACCCCCTCCCGGGAGACATCGGGCCCGTGGGTCGTCTCCCGACCGGCGATCTTGTCGATCTCGTCCAGGAAGATAATCCCCCCTTGCTCTACCCGCTGGATGGCCAAGCCGGTCACCTTGTCCATATCGATCAGCCTCTGGGATTCCTCCTCGGTGAGCAGGTCCAACCCTTCGGGGACTTTGACCCTTCGGCGCTTGGTTTTCTTCGGAAGCAGGCTGCTGAACATCTCCTTTAGATTAATGTCCATTTCTTCCATGCCGGCGCTGGAAAAGATTTCTACCATCGGCAGGTGGCGTTGGCTCAGCTCCAATTCCACCATCCGGTCGTTAAGCTTCCCCGTCCGGAGCATCTGCCTGAGCTTCTCCCGGGTGGGGGAAGTCTCCCGGGAATTGTACTTGAATTTCTCCTCCGGGGCGGCGGGGAGTTCCTCAGATTCTCCCTCCGGCTCCTTCGGCGGCAAATCCTTGCGCACCGGGGGCAGGAGGAGGTCCAGCATGCGCTCTTCGGCAATTTCCCGGGCCTTGGCCTTGACTTTCTCTGTTTCCTCCCCACGTACCATGTTTACCGCCAGCTCCGTAAGGTCGCGGACCATCGACTCCACGTCCCGTCCGACGTACCCCACTTCCGTGAACTTGGACGCTTCGATCTTCAGGAAAGGCGCTTGCGCCAGTTTGGAAAGGCGGCGAGCGATCTCCGTCTTGCCCACGCCGGTGGGGCCGATCATGATGATGTTCTTCGGGGCGATTTCATCCTGGAGGTCTTCGTCCACCCGCTGCCGCCTCCACCGATTGCGCAGGGCGATGGCCACAGACCGTTTAGCGTTGCGCTGGCCGATGACGTATTTGTCCAGCTCAGCCACGATTTCGCGGGGAGTCAGGGGGTTCCGCCCGTCTCCACCGGTACCTTCATTTTCCATTCTTCTCCCGTAATTCAGGTTTGGGTTGGATTTCCGTTCCCAGTTCTTCCACCACCAATTGATTGTTGGTGTAAATACAGATCTCCGAGGCAATGCGCATCGCTTCCTGGACGATGGCTTTGGCATCCAGGTCCGAATACTTGATCAGGGCTCTGGCAGCGGCCAAGGCGAAGGGTCCCCCGCTGCCGACGGCGGCCATCCCATCATCCGGCTCGATAATGTCCCCGGTTCCGGAGAGGACCAGAATATTCTCCGGGTCGGCAATGATCAACAGCGCATCCAGCCGACGGAGAGCGCGGTCCGTCCGCCAGTCTTTGGCCAGCTCCACGGCTGCCCGGGCCAGATTCCCGCGGTACTGGTCCAGTTTCGTTTCGAACCTCTCAAAAAGGGTGAAGGCATCTGCCGTGGCTCCGGCGAAACCGGCAATGATCTGGTCTTTATATAGCTTGCGCACCTTTTTGGCCCCATGTTTCATGATCGTGTTGCCCAGGGTGACCTGGCCATCCCCAGCCATGGCGACTTTCCCTTTATGCCGGACAGCGAGGATCGTCGTTCCAGTTACCATCTTTCCCTCGTTAATCATTTTCCCCCTCAGTTTTTCACCGCAGAGCACGCGGAGACCGCAGAGAAATATCTAAAAACAAGAATCGAATATCAAAAAGGAAATCTTGTAGTGCAAATCACGATCGTCTAAATTAACATTCCAGAC
>CAYQWO010000250.1:0-5713 GCA_964421095.1 uncultured Syntrophaceae bacterium | reverse complement strand
CGCTTTAATCTCGTCGTCGGCAAGCTTGGTGTGCCGCCGTAGAGCGAACCCCACGTTTTGCCAGACCGATAGAGAATCGAAGAGGGCGTCGCGCTGGAAGAGCATGCCGAATTTCTTGCGCAGCTCGTTCCATCCTTCTTCGTTAAGGCGGGAGATCTCCTGGCCGTCCACGTAGATCTCTCCCCGATCGTGGTGCAGTAAGCCGATGATGCATTTGATCAACACGCTCTTCCCCGTTCCACTGCCGCCGATGACCACCATGGACTCCCCGCATTTGACCTCCAGGTTCAGCCCGCGCAGGACGTGGTTTTGGCCAAAGGACTTGTAAACTTCCTTGACCAGGATCATGGTTTCACCCGACCCGCGCCCACACGGCTTTTCGTTCATGCTTTCAGGTTCTTTCTATAATCTTTAGTTCTCGGTCTTCGCTACTAAAAAAACAGGGCCGTTATGAAATAGTTGGCAATGAGGATCAACAGGGAAGACAAAACCACGGCCCGGGTCGTAGCTTTCCCCACACCTTCTGCACCCCCCTGGGCATTGAACCCCTGATAGCATCCGATGGTGGCGATGATCATTCCAAAAACGCACGCCTTGAAAAGGCCGATATAGATGTCTTCCAGGTCCAAGTAGTCATACGTGCGGCGGATGTAGATTGTCGGGTTACTGCCCAAGAGATAAACAGAAACCACATAGCCTCCGAGCATGCCCATGGCATCGGCAAAGATGGTCAGGACGGGCATGATGATCAAGGAAGCCAAAAAACGGGGAACGATCAAATACTTGATGGGGTTGGTCGCCAGAGTATAAAGGGCATCGATCTGCTCCGTGACCTGCATGGTTCCTAATTCTGCGGCCATGGCTGAGCCTACCCGGCCGGAGACCATTAAGCCCGACAGCACAGGTCCCAGTTCGCGGGTCATGGATAGGGCGACCACTGTTCCCACGAAAGCTTCGGCATTAAACCGCTTGAACCCAGTGTAGCTTTGCAAGGCCAGAACCATTCCGGTAAAAGCTCCGGTGATCAGGACCACGGGGATAGAGTTCACGCCCACCTGCTCGACCTGTTTGAGGAGGCTGCGCAGGTCAAAGGGCGGCCGGAAGGTCAAGGTCACGGTCTTGAAGAAAAGGATCATCACCCGTCCGGATTCGTCCAGAAGCTTCAGGACCCAAAACCCGATGATGTTAAGAAAGGCGGTCATTCCTAAACTGTAGCCTTCTGCCCCCCTTCTACCCAGGCCCGCAGAGTGTCTAGCCTCTGCTCCTTTTCCCTGGGCTGGACGATGGAGGGAAGCCTATTTTGTGGTTAAGGTGTAAACCCCATCCCAACCTTCCGGAGGCGGATTTGCTGCGAGGGCCTGACATCTTTCCACATAGAGCTTCGCCGGCCCGTCATGGAGATGCCTTTCTAAGATGGCCTGGAAGGCCTGTCCCGCCCTTTCCCAGCGGCGATCCCCGTAATCCACCAGCGCAGCATGAAATTCCTCGACCAGGGCCTGCTGTTCAGATGAGGCCTGAGATCGACGGATCTGAAGCTCATAGATCTTTACGGGTTGCTCTTTGCCCTTGACCCGTACCGAGTCTAACTGGCGCCCCAGGATTTCTTGCCGCACTCGCTCGTAGGTCATCTCACTGACGATGATATTTGTCCCGTAAACTTTATTCAGCCCTTCCAGGCGTGAACCCAGATTGACGCTGTCCCCCATCACCGTGTAATCGAAGCGCCGATCTGATCCCATATTTCCCACCACCATGGGCCCGGCGTTGATTCCGATACCGATGTTCAGCTGGGGCATGCCCTCGGCCGCCCATTTTTGCTGGAGGCCCCTGAGTTCATCCACCATATCCAGGGCCGTGTAGCAAGCCCGCCGCGTATGGTCCGGCTGGTCCAGAGGCGCTCCCCAGATCGCCATGATGGCATCCCCCATGTATTTGTCCAATAGGCCATCGTATTTGAAGATAATGTCGGTCATTTTGGTCAGGTATTCATTCAGGAATTTGACCAACGTCTCCGGGGTCATATGTTCCGATATGGAAGTGAATCCCCGGATATCGCTGAAGAGCACGGTCAGATCCTTCTTCTCGCCCCCGAGTCTGAGTCTCTCCGGGTGTTTGAGCATCTGCTCCACCACGGAAGCCGTGAGGTAATGTTGAAAGGCCCCGCGGATCTTCTTTTTCTCCCTTTCTTCAGTCATATATCGATACCCGGTAATGCCCAGGTAAGTTATGACCAAGTTGAGCAATGGGTAGGTCATATTTACCCAATACCCTTGCGCCTGGAAAAAATATTTGCATATAAGAGTGAAAGCGGAAAGTAGAAAGATCCCAGCTAAGGCTCCCCAGAGGGCTTTGACCCGGGGGAGGATCAAGCCCAAAATCACCCCGATGATGAGGATGGCCAGGATGTCGAAGAGAGTGACCCAGTTGGGGCGGTAGAGAAACTGCTGTTGAAGAATGGAATCAATCGCGTTGGCGTGGACTTCCAGCCCCGGGAAGACAGAGTCAAAGGGAGTAACTCGGATGTCATAGATGCCGATGGCCGTGGCTCCCACCAAGACGATTTTGCCCTTGAGGGCGTTTGCCAGAATCCGGCCATGGATCACATCCGTGGCCGAATAGTGTGGGAAAGTCTTCTGTGGGCCACGGTAGTTGATCAGCATCCTTCCTTCTTCATTGGTCGGGATGATGATGTCGCCCAAACGGACCTGTTCGACGCCAAATTCGGCGATGCGCAAGGCCAGCAGGGGATTATCCAGATATTTTTGCAGCACGGCCAGGGAGAGGGCACAGTAGTGTTTATCCTGGTATTTGATCACCAGGGGAATCCAGCGCACCGTTCCATCCCGGTCCGGAAAAATGTTGAAATAACCCGCTCCTGCGGCGGCCTCAGCGATGACCGGAATATTCACTGCGGCGTAGTCCGCAGCGAAGAGCTCAGCTTTGGCAGCTTCCGGGGAAGTATATTTTACCAAGTTGTAGGAAGAGAGGAGTGGAAGGTTTTCCTGGAGGGATTTTTTTGGGGCACTCAAGCTTTCCTTGGCCAAAAAATGGAAGAAATAACCGAGGACCGCCCGCTGGGAACGAGCCAAAGAATCAGCCAGAATTCGGTCATTGTCGGCCTTCTGCATGGCCGTCGAGATATAATTTTCAAAACCCCGGTCCTTGACGTGCAGCTCTTTTAGCTTCTGCCTCACAGCGGCAAGACTTTTGATTTCCGAGTGCTCATCGGGCTCGGCCCAGACGATGTCAAAGCCCACCACTTTGACGTCGTTTTTCACCAGCGCATCCAAGAGCTGAGCCATGCGCACCCTCGGCCACGGCCAGCGCCCAAGTTCATCGAGGGATTTTTCATCGATGGTCACCAGGACCACTTCTCCGGTGGTGGCGATCTTGCCCCGGGAACGGAAGCGCAGGTCGAGGGTCTTCAGCTCGAGCAGGGATAGAAAATCGGGATCCAGATAATAGATGGCCAAAATCGCAAGACTCAAGAGGAGAGAAATCTTCAGTCCCGAGAGACGAAAAAAATTTTTCAGCATCGATCCTTTCCAAAATTTTTTAAAAAGTTTACCAAATCCATCTTCCAAAAGCAACCTTCAAAGGAACAAGAAAAGCGACTGGGGCCAAGGTTTAAGGGTGCCGGTTACCGGGGATCCAAGGATTCCTCGAATCCTTGGACCCCCGTTTTTTTCGCTCGCACCCCTGGACCCCGGGACCCGGGAACCCGGACTTTTTTGGAAAGGCCTTGAAAAGTCTGCGCAACTATGCCAGAATGGTTTTAGAAATGGACCCGGTGAGTACAGAATGTAGGCAAGAAAGACCCCAGCCCGCTTGTTTCGGAGATGAAGCGAAGTTTGTCGCCTACATGGAAACTATGGCTGCTGATGCCGAATGTGCCAAGTGTCCCCGCGAGGATGAATGCGGGGAATTTATTCTCCTCAAATGTTCGCGGGAGCTGATTTTTTAGGGGTTGTCAACCTAAAGTTTAAATGAAGTTGATTCCCTTCCTGATCTCCTCTGATATCTTTGCCTTTTGAGCCGACGTAGCTCAGTGGTAGAGCAGCCGATTCGTAATCGGCTGGTCGGGAGTTCAAATCTCCCCGTCGGCTCCAGTCAATTCAAAACGTTATAAATATTTTCTTTCTCCCAGATTATTTGGATGAAAGGTGAGGATTACGGTTAGAAACATGCACAGAATTGTCTATCTCCGGAAAAATAAAAAAGGCAGAGACTGCAGACCCTGCCTTTTTGCCGTATTCTTGAAGATGTCTAATCAGCTGAGCCTCCCCCTGATACCGAATCTGCCTCCGCTTATATCGTTTTTCAACAACCTGTTAGAAAGAACCGAGAAGGGTCTTGGCGCCGCCGCCGTAGGCCTTCAGCTCGGTGACCCATTCGGATTTACTTGCATGAGAAAGTTCAACGCGCACCAAGCCGCCAGGCACATTCCTGACGCGCCACATCCGTACTTTGACATCCGCCCCCATGTACACAAATTCGAGCAGGTCGGCCTTGAATTTTCCGGCAGGCACCTGTATATCGACCTCTTTCCTTATCACCGCGCCTTCCAGTGATTCCGGCGTCAGCTGCATCGGGGCGGAATACCATCCCTCTGCTACCGGCACTTCCCCGGCCTGCCTTTCCCCAGTCTGTTGCCGCAGGCGTCTTAGGGACTGGCGCTCGGCACTAAAAAGCACCTCAAAAGTAAGCCGATCCTCCTTCTTGCCAGGATTAATCTGCACCTGCCACCATTCCTGTTTATTGTCCAGCCTGGTGAGGAAGGCCTTGCGCATCAACATTCCCTCTTCTTTGCCAGCATGGAAATCCCACTCGGTCCATTCGCCCAATTTGTACGCAGCCAGTTCCATATTATAGCCATAGGCGGTAAACATGGACTGGAAGATTATGGGATAAAAAGCCGCCATGGGCATCCCAGAAAAACGGCCGCTAACGGTGACACTAGGACCCACCTCGACCGGTTTCCCCAAACGAGCCGGCATGGTTTTGCCCCGATCCAGTGGCATGCTCACGCTGAAGCTTGCTGGCGCTCTGTTCTGGGCCAGAACGGTTATCCTATGAATGCCCAGAGAGCCGAATTTCAATACAGCAATCCCATGCGCATCGGTTGTAACCTTCTGTCCGTCTGAGGATTCAACAATAGCCCCCGCAATCGGCGAATCGGCCTCATCGATGGCCTTTACCGAAACATTGAGAAGTGGGATTTTCATGGTGGCACATGAGGCAAGCAGCATTAGGCCACAGAAAATAACGGCTCCTTTCCATACTGACATACGATTGGCTCCCATAAGCTGACCTCCAAATGTAAAGTGATTGAAAGGGCATTAATCCCTTTACGTTTTCCATAACAATATAATAAGAATTTATAAAATGCAAGCAAACTCGGACTGTACCTGCAATTCAGAATTCAGACAGGAGAGCGCAGTTAGTAGAAGAAGGGGGATCGGCAGGCAGGGGTCTCTTCTCGGGATTTCTGTTTTCAAGAGAATCATCCCCCCAGATAGATGAGTAGAGGCCCTGCTGGAAAGCGAGCCCTTTTTGATTAAAGAGCGTTCTCCGGTCGGTCGAAAAGAGAATTGACAATCGGTCGGTCGGGTGGTATATTGGCTATGTATTCAAAATGAGTTGGAATGGCAAAGGGGACCGGTCATGTCCTTCGTTCGAAGGGCTTTTTTTTATCTGGTGCTCATTTCTTGGT
>CAYQWO010000249.1:0-5715 GCA_964421095.1 uncultured Syntrophaceae bacterium | reverse complement strand
AGATACGGCCTGGAATATGATTCATCCCAGGTGATCGTTTCCGTGGGAGGAAAGCACTCCATTGTGAACGCCATGATTGCCCTCCTCAACCCCGGCGATGAAGTCCTGATTCCCATCCCGGCCTGGTTTTCTTATGCGGAAGAGGTAAAACTCTTAGATGGCATTCCGGTCTTTGTCCCCACCCGTAAGGAAGAGGAATTTCAACTCAAGGCGGACATTTTAGCCCGGAAGATAACTTCCAAAACCAAACTCCTCATCCTGAACACTCCCTGCAACCCCACGGGCAGCATGATGGAGGAAGAAGAGCTGGTCAAGATTGCGGCCCTAGCCATTAAACACAAGTTCTATATCATATCCGACGAGATCTACTGCGAGATTGTTTTTGACGGGCGGAAGCACGTGAGTATTGCCCGCCTGGATGAGAAGGTAAAGGAGCTAACGATTACCATCAACGGGTTCTCCAAGGCCTACGCCATGACGGGATGGCGGGTAGGATATGCGGCGGGTCCCAGATCGGTCATTGAGGCCATGGGGAATGTTCAGGGCCATGTGACCTCCGGAACGAATACCATGGCCCAAAAGGCGGCGATCGCGGCGGTGTATGGACCCCAGGACTTTATCCAGGAGATGGTCCGGGAGTTTGACCGCCGTCGCCGTCATATCGTGCAGCGGTTGAACTCCATCCCGGGAGTTTCCTGCTCCTCTCCCCACGGCACTTTCTATGTTTTCCCCGACGTATCCAGACTGCTGAATAGAAGCTGGCGGGGAAAGAGAATCCAAACCACCCTGGAGCTGGGGAACTATCTTCTGGACAGCGAAGGAGTTGCCGTGGTCCCGGGAAGCGCCTTTGAGGGAGAAGGGCATTTGAGATTGGCCTTTGCCTGCAGTATGGAAGTGATCGAAAGCGGCTGTGATCGCATTAGACGGGCCGTAAGCGACTGAGAATATACAAAAGGGGGGCAGAGAGGGGATTTCTCTCCCTCCTGGGGCGGGACGGGATTCGCAGCTGTCGAGCCCGTCATAAAAGATTACTATGAAATTGCATGTAAGGCGAGGAAGGGACATCTCCATGGAAAAGAGTCGCGTGGCGATCATGAAGACGGGAAAAAACCCGGGGGAAGAGGAGATCCGCGAGCAGGTTCGGGAAGCCATCGCAGCCCTTGGCGGGATGAAAAGGTTTGTGAAACGGGGAGACCTGGTGATTCTCAAACCCAACTTGGTCATCTCCATGCCCGCCAAAACCGGCGCCACTGTGGATTGGCGTATATCCAAGGCCGTGGCTGACATGGCCCGGGAACAGGGAGCGCGCCCGGTCATCGGGGAATCGTGCGGGACCGGGGGGGATACGGAGAAGGTATTTCAGAAGACCGGCTATGATAAGTTAAGGGAGCAGGGGTACGAAGTCGTCGATTTCAAAAAGATCGAGAATGTGGAGGTTTCCATCCCCCATGCCCAGGTCGTGCCCAAAGTGATGATCCCCAAGCTGGTAAAGGAGGCTGATGGGATCATCAATATTCCCAAGATCAAGACCCATGACCAGATTCCCATGACCGGTGCTCTCAAAAATATGAAAGGGGCGTTGGCCGAAAAAGAGAAGAACCGCCTCCACCGGGATGGACTCTCCCGGGGGGTGGCGGAGATCAATACGATTTTTCCGGTAAAACTGGTGGTGGCCGACGGTATCATCGCCCAGGAGGGTCTGGGGCCGGTCTTCGGGGACCCGGTGGAGATGGACCTCATCCTTGCCGGAGATGACTCCGTCGCCGTGGATACGGTGATCTGCCATATCATGGAGATTGACCCGAAGGAAGTCCTTTTGATCAAATATGCGGAAGAGTTAGGTCTGGGGGCCATGGATTTAAAAAAGATAGAGATCATCGGCAAAAAGATTCACGAGGTCAAACGCCGGTTCAAATCTCCGGAGGAAGATGTGAAGAAGATTGAAGTCCCAGGGTTCCAGCTCCTTTTCAACGAAGCTTCTTGTACGGGCTGCCGGAATACGGTGTATAGTGTGATTAAAGATATGCAGACCAAAGGATTACTGGAATCTCTGAAGGGTGTGAAAGTGGTCGCAGGGGCCATGGAAGAATTGCCCGATCTGGACCCCAATGATTTAGTCCTGGTGGGAGCTTGCACGGCCAAGGCCAGAAAGGAGGGGATTCGTTTTGCTCCAGGGTGCCCGCCCCGGAATTACTGGGTGATTGAGGCCATAACGGGGACTACGCAACAGTCCAGGGGTGCAGATTTTAGGGGCAAGGTGGAAAAATAATTTGAGAAAAGCAAAAGGATGGGTAGAAAAAGGATAGCCTCAGAAACGCCGAGTTTCCGGAGATTTCGTGGCCAAGGCTGAGTTAGCAGAGAATGAGCGATGGGGGTAGGAAGGTAGGAGTGCACATAGAGATTCCCAAATTAGAAAGGAGGAAAAAATGGTAAAGAGAATCCTTTTCTTTACGATGGTTCTCACCCTTTCGCTGAGCGGAGCCATTTCCATAGCCGCCGAATACAAAAATATCACCGTGGCTTCTTCCTCCATGGGTGGAACCCTGTATCTCTCCGCCAGCCGGTGGGTGGAGGAGATGAAACGGCAGATTCCTGGAATCAGCTTTACCTCTCAGCCGGGCATCCATGCCAAAAACATGACCGCCATCGAAAAGGGAGTCATCCAGGTCGGGTTCGGGGACGCAGCCACACAGTACTTTGCCTATGAAGGGAAGAGTCCCTATACAGAGACTCATAAGAAATTGCGTTACCTGGGAATTTGCCAGCCCATGCCCACCCAGTTGATCGTCCCTAAAAATTCCCCCATAAAAGGCCTGGCGGACCTTTACAACAAGCGGATCAACCCTCTTCCCAAGGGCTCAGCTACCCGGATCATTGTGGAAGCCATGCTGGAAAAATTTGGCATCACCTATGAATCCATCCAGAAGAACGGGGGGGTGGTCTACGGCGTATCTTACAGCGATGCGGCTAACCTCATGCAGAATGGCCAAATGGATATGCTGACGAGCTGGAGCCTACTTCCCAGCTTTGTCTTATCCCTGATCCAGAATCCCGGAATCCGGGTCCTCCCCATTGAGAAGAGAGACGAAATGCTCAAGGATCCCCGTTTCCTGGGTTACCATAAGGTAGAGCTGAAGAAGGGGGCTCATGAAGGGGTGGTTGAAGATACGCCCATTTTGATGAGCCATGTGACCTGCGTGGTCAGCGCGGATCTGCCCGACGACCTAGTATACAAAATGGCCAAGATCTTCTTTGAAACCGCCTCCCTAAAGGAATTCTACAAGCGAGAGCTGGAAGTGGGCCTGGGAGGCTCTTTTGACGTGGAAAATTCCTATTTTGCTGCTTCCGTTCCCTATCACCCCGGCGTAGAAAAATATTATAAGGAAAGAGGTGCCCGCTTGAAGTAGACGGGAATAGAAAAAGAAGAGTTGGGCAATGAGCTCAAAGGGCGAGGAAAACGAGCGATCTGCACTTATTGAAGGTGTATTGCCAGCCAGTCTCCCCAAGGATGTAGAATTGGAGGGCAGTACCGGCGCCCTGGAGGCCTTCTTCGGAAACCGGGAAACCTCCCTGTTTCAGCGAGTCCTGGCTTTTCTCATCGCTCTCTTCGGGCTGGGACTCATTGCCTTTCATCTGCTCACCTCCTCTTTCGGAGCCTTTGAGCCATTTGCCTACCGGACCACCCACGTCACCTTTGTGCTCTTTCTGATCTATTTGCTCTACCCCACGGGGAGAAAAAGCTGGAAGGATAAGTTCAATCCTTATTTCCTGCTCGACCTATTCATCCTGGTATTCCTGGTTTATTCCCAGGTATACATTTACTTGGATGTGGTAGACCTGCCCATGCGGGCAGTCAGCCCCAACCGGCACGACCTGATCGTCGGGATGGGCATTTACCTCCTGGTCATCGAGGCGACCCGCCGGGCCGTGGGCCTCCCCATGGCCCTAGTCGCCATTTTCTTCTCCCTCCACGCCATATTTGCCAGCCATTTCCCCTGGATATTCAAAGGCAATAGCATTTCCCTGGACCGATTCATCGGCATTCAATTCCTGGAGTCGGATGGAATCTACGGCATTCCCATTGCGATGATGGCCCTTTTTGTCGTCCTCTTCATCATTTTCAGCTCAATCCTGAGTGCTTCCCGCGCATCGCGGGCGCTGGTGGACATTGCCATTGGGTTGACCGGGTGGATGACCGGGGGCCCGGCCAAATCTTCCGTGGTCTCAAGTGCATTATTCGGGACCATTTCTGGGAGTGTGGTGGCCAATGTGGTGGTCGATGGGGTCTTTACTATCCCCATGATGAAAAAAACTGGCTACAGTGGGGAGGAGGCGGCAGGAATCGAAGCGGTCACCTCCAGTGGAGGGCAGATCATGCCCCCGGTCATGGGGGCCACCGCTTTCGTCATGGCCGGCCTTTTAGGGGTAACCTATGGAGAGGTCTGCCTGCGGGCGGCTTTTCCGGCTATCCTTTATTATGTTTCCCTTTTTTGTGTCGTTCATTTCATCGCCCGGCGGAGGGGGATGAAGCGCATCCCGCGGTCAGAACTTCCCGCTTTGTGGCCGGCCATGAAAAGAGGCATAACTCTCTTTTCCATTGTGGCCATTGTCCTCTTCCTGGTCCTGGGATTTACGGCCGATGTGGCCGCCCTTTGGGGGGCGGTCAGCGTCTTTATCCTGAGTTTCTTTTCCCGGCATAATCGCCTGACGCCAGATGAGCTCCTCTCTTGCTTTATCGACGCCGCCCGGTTGGTCTGTTCGGTGAGCATTGCCTGCGCCTGCGCTGGCGTCATCATCGGCGCCGTTACCTATTCAGGCCTGGGGATGCAGTTGACGGGGCTGGTCCTCAAGCTATCGCATGGGTATCTCTGGCCGGCCCTGGTCCTCACCATGATCGTTTCCATCATCCTGGGTATGGGGATGACCACGACGGCGGTCTACATTACCTTAGCCGTGCTGATTATTCCCGGGATTGTGGAGATGAAAGTTCTGCCCATGGCGGCCCACATGTTTTGTTTCTATTTCGGGGTCATCTCCAACATCACCCCGCCCGTAGCCCTGGGGGCTTTCGCCGCGGCGGGAATTGCCGGGACCAATCCCATGAAGACCGGCTGGGAAGCGTGCAAGATCGGGTGTGTTGCTTTTATCATTCCTTTTATGTTCGTCTACAACCCGGAGATCATGCTGATTGGCTCTCCCGTGGATGTGATCATTGCTTTGTGCACGGCAAGCTTGGGAGCGCTGGTTTTGGGCGCTGCTGTGGCGAATTTTCTCCTGACTCATAATTTGTTCATAGAAAGAATGGCCCTATTTGCGGCGGCGATTCTTTTGATCAAGCCTGGCTGGATCACGGATCTTATGGGGCTAGGACTATTCGGAGCGGTATTCTTCATCCAGTGGCTGCGGATAAAAAGACGAATACAAACGAAATAAGTAACGCGTCTTGCGAGGAGCGGAGCGATGAAGCAATCCCAAGCAAAAAGGAGATTGGCATGCCCTTCGGGCTCGCAATGACAGGTAAAGATAATTACTCCGTCGGTATTAACTCCGAGCACGGCTATCTTTTAGATCGGAGGGGAGCTCAATGAATCGCAAGGAAGGACTGAAATGGGCGGTGACGGCTATAATTGCGGTCTTCTTACTCCACCTCGGAAAGAGCAATTACCACCAGCGCTTTCCAGCTGAATTTGTTCTGATCGTCCTGGGAGCAATGGC
>CAYQWO010000248.1:0-5717 GCA_964421095.1 uncultured Syntrophaceae bacterium | reverse complement strand
CGACAAAATGCTGGCGGTGCAGGATCGTGCAGAAGTCGTAGACCAGTTCCTCGTCCGGCTTCATTCGCGCCGGTCGCTTGTTCTGCGCCAGATCGTCGGCGATCGACCCGGCGAGCCCGGCTTTGATCGCCAGTGGCTTGTGCGCGTGCCACTCGTACTTGGAGTCGCAGAAGCGCGCATTGATCAGAATCGCGAATTCGTTGAGCCGCGCTGGCAGTGAAGTGTTGAACCGCAGGTACTCGCCGAGCTTCTGGACCCGATCCGCCAACTCTGGACTGCGCAGCAGCGGTCCGAAGGGACCGCGCACGCCGCCCCGCGGTCCGCCCGCAATGGCGTCATAGACGCGCTTCTGCGCGTCGCTCATCTGCTCCCGCATGAGCTCCGGAAAGCGAGGCTCCTTGGTCTGGGCAGTGGCCCTGATGGCCATCCCGAAGACCAGAACACCCATCAGCGCAGCGATCTCAATGGTCTGCATCCACATTTCCTCCGTTGGCTCGATTTTTTGATATGAACTCGCTTTTTGGTAGTGTGAGTATAATGCGAAGGCGACTGTGCGTCAAGGGTCGAAAGGGCCAGAATTAAATCCTCTCTTGATTGGACCTCGATAATAGCTCGGTCACTCTTTTAACACTTGAGCGGGCGGCGTCGGTTCTTGGGAAAAAACTAAGGATTGAGTTTGTATAGCTTAATTGTAGCTACCCGGCAAAACGGAAAGCGAAAATTTTTCTTGCACAACGTGCCTTCCGCATGAATAAGGTTAGAATTTAAGGCATAGCAATTTCAGAGTGAGCGTCCCGGCCGATGCGATGGTGAATTGGAGGAGAAGGTGCCAAGCAATTTCTGCACGGATGTCCCGCTTTCCGTCCTGAATTATTTCTCCCTTAACCGTTTCACCTTTTTATATTGACAATCTCCTCACCTCTTTAATAGTATTAATTTTTTAATATCTCTCTCAAAAACTATCTTCTCCTAAGCTTTTTAAGAAGCCAAGTTTTTCTTTAAAAAGCGATTCCATGCGGGTCATCACCCGCCAATCATGAAGAACCTCTCCCGTCCACCCTCTATGAGGGAAGGCGGTAGGAAAGAGGGAAAAAGTCTCATTAAGAAGGAGGAAATCGAAATGGGAAAGAAAAGCAGTTTGCGGATCTCTTTTTTGGTTCTGGCCATCGTCACATCGATCCTATTATTATCAGGCCAGGCATGGGCCCAACAGATAACGATTAAATTCTCTCATGGCCAACCACCTGTTGAGGAGGAGAATATTCATCAGGGGGTGACGGTTTTTAAGAAGATCGTAGAGCAGAAAACAGCCGGAAGAGTAAAAGTGGAAATCTATCCGGCCAACCAGCTGGGGAAAGAAAGGGAACAATTCGAAGGCGTCAAACTGGGAAACATTGAGATGTGCATGATTGCCGAGGGGCCCATGGCCGGCTTCTTCCCGGAAATCATGGTGATCGGCATCCCTTATCTCTATGGGAATGAGGCGGTTGCCTGGAGGGCTCTCGATGGCCCCTTTGGAAAAAGCCTCTTCGAGGAGATGAGGAAGAAAACAGGGGTGCGGGCCCTCGGGATTGGAGAGAACGGGTTCCGCAACTTCACGAACCGGGTCCGGCCCATCCGTACCCCCGATGACCTGAAGGGGTTGAAGATCCGAACCATGGAAAACCCGGCTCATATGGCCATGGTCAGAGCGCTGGGAGCCAGTCCGACCCCCATCGCCTGGGGCGAAGTTTACATGGCCTTGCAGCAAGGTGTGGTGGATGGCCAGGAGAACCCCGTCTCGGTGATCGAGGTTGCCAAGTTCTATGAAGTACAGAAGTATTTAACTCTGGACGGGCATGTTTATAGCATTCTGCCCATTCTCGTCAATGACAAGTTCTATACGTCCCTGCCCGCGGACATCCAGAAGATTATCGCCGATACGGTCACCATCATGACGACCGTAGCCAGAGGGCAGAATATCCGCCACGTGTATAATGGCGTCAAAATCCTGCAGGATAAAGGGATGACTGTTTACTCCCCGACGGAGAAGGAGCTCCAGATGTTCCGGGACAAGTCGCAAAAGCCGGTTATCGATTTCATTCAAACAAAAGTGGATAAGAAATGGATCGAGGTGGCTCTGAAAGCGGCCAAGGACGCGGAAAAAGATTGATAAATCCTTAGATTCACAAGGGGGATGGAGCCAAGACTCCATTCCCCTTTCTTTTGCCGTTGATCAACCATGGGGACGTTACCAAAAATATCTGAAAGATTAAGTCATTCTTCGGCCCAGGTGGTCAAATGGACCCTTGTCGGAATGGTGGCGGTAATGACGATCATCGTCATCATCCAGGTCTTGCTTCGCTACATCTTTTTATATTCTTTGTCCTGGTCCGAGGAAGTCGCCCGGTATCTCATGATCTGGGTTTCTTTTCTGGCGGGCAGCCTGGCTGTCCAAAAAGGACTTCATATCGGGATGGAATCTCTGGTGACCCGGCTGGCCCCGCCGGTACGGAGAAAAATCAGTATTCTAACCAAGTCATTCATTCTGGTATTTCTCCTTTACTTGACTACTGGGGGCTTTCAAGTCGCCTGGTTGGTCCGGGAGCAGAGTTCGCCTGCGCTCTTTCTATCCATGGCCTACGCCTACGCGGCCGCCGGGGTCGGTGGACTCTTCATGGCCATTCAGATCTTTCATTCCCTAATAAAAGAGTGGGAAACGGCCAGCCAGCGGGAATGATATGATTACCTTTCTCCTCTTTTTAGTTTTTGGTATAAGCCTGGTTCTGGGAATCCCCATCGCCTTCTGTCTGGGCCTAGCCTCGCTGGCCGTAGTCCTCTACCAGGGACAATACCCCATCACCCTCGTTGCCCAGAAGATGTTTCAGGGAATGGATTTATTTGCCCTCATGGCCATCCCTCTGTTTATCCTGGCAGGGGATCTGATGAATCTGGGAGGGGTAACGGAGCGCCTGGTTCGCTTTTCCAATTTGATCGTGGGCCACATCCGTGGGGGCCTCGCTCATACGCTGGTGGTGGCGGAGATGTTCCTCTCTGGCGTCTCTGGGTCAGCCGTAGCCGATGCCTCGGCTCTGGGAAAAGTACTGATCCCTTCGATGGTCAAGGAGGGATATGATAAGGAATTCTCCACAGCCCTTCTGGCCACAGCAGCCACTGCCGGCCCGATCATTCCCCCCAGCATCACCATGGTGGTTTACGGGGTTACCATGGGAGTCTCCATCGGGGGGCTGTTTCTCGCGGGCATGTTACCCGGCCTGATCATGTGCCTGGCCATGATGGGCATGGCTTATTACTATGCCACCCAAAGAAACTACCCCCGCAATGAGAAAAGAGCTTCCTTCCTAGAAGTGCTCAGAGGTTTCTGGTCGGCCTTGAGCGCCTTGATTCTGCCCATCGTCATCCTGGGCGGCATCATGACGGGGGTTTTCACGGCCACCGAAGCCGCGGCCATTGCCGTCCTGGTGGCCTTTATTCTGGGTTTTTTCTTCTTTAAAAGCCTGCGAATGAAGGATATTCCCCCCATTCTCGTTAGTTGCGCCGTCACGACTTCCATCATCATGATCATTATTGGGGCGGCCAATATTACTCTTTGGTTTTTGGCCACTCAGCAGGTGCCCTTGCAAGTCTCACAATTTTTCATGGCCATCTCCCAAAACCCCTACGTCCTCCTCCTGCTGGTAAATGTCATCCTCTTGATCGTGGGCTGTTTCATGGAAACGGGGGCGGCGATTATTCTGTTTGCCCCCATTCTGGCCCCCATCCTCACCGGGGTCGGGTTCCATCCCCTCCATGTGGGATTTGTCTTTGTGTTCAACCTGGTCATCGGGATGATTACCCCTCCCCTGGGCATCTGTCTTTTCGTAGGCTGCACCATTGCGGGCATTTCCCTGGAGACCCTATCGAAAGCGATCTGGCCCTTCATTATTCTGCTGATCATCGTTCTCTTCATTTTTAGTTATTTCCCCGGTATTTCCATGGTCATTCCAAGAATTTTCAAATATGCTTAGTCCCAAAATCCGATCCCTTTCTCCTTGCTCGCATGGGCGATCCATGATCCTCCAGGGTATGGGGTGTCAGGTCTACACTCTTGACGGATTTACTTAAATTTTGATATTTTATTGGCATGAGTCGACCGTTACGGATCGAATATCCAGGTGCTTTTTACCATATAACCTCGCGGGGGAATGAACGGAGGTCGATCTTTCGGGCGAGAAGGGATTACGAGAAGTTCCTTGGGTATTTGGAATCCGCCAGCGAAAGATATGGGGCTTGCATTCATTGTTTCTGCCTGATGCCCAGCCACTACCATCTACTTCTGGAGACTCCGAGGGGAAATCTTTCGGCGGTCCTTCACCATTTGAACACGAGCTACACGAATTACTTTAATGCTCGATGGAGAAGGGTAGGGCATCTATTTCAGGGGCGATATCGGGCCTTGTTGGTGGAGAAAGATTCCTATGGGTTAGAGCTTTCCCGATATATCCATTTGAATCCGGTGAGAGCGGGAATAGTCAAAGGGCCCTTGGATTATCCTTGGAGCAGTTATCGGGCCTATGGGGGAGGAAAGAATAATTGGGCTTGGCTCCGGAGAGATTTTCTCTTAGGTCAGGTTGGACAGGGGAAAAGGAAAGCACAGAAGAATTACCGCAGGTATGTGGAGGAAGCCGTTGGGGAACCTGATTTCGATCCTTTGAAGAAAGTGGTGGCATCAACTCTTTTAGGTTCTGAGAGATTTATTGAGTGGGTGAGGGAGAAGTGGATAAAGATTGAGGGTTTGAAGCGGGATATTCCAGCGCTTAAGCAGTTGGCTTCAGGGCCGGATCTGGAGTTAATTTCTAAGAGGTGCCAGGAGGTTTTTGGGCAGGAGCCTTGGACTTGGAGGAAAGCAGGGCTTTACCTTTCCCATCGGTTGAGTGGGCTTCGTTTGGAGGAGATCGGGAGGTATTTTGGGGGAATCAGCTCCTCTGCAGTCAGCCAGAATACCAGGAGGTTCCGGTTGTTGCTTGAGGGGAATCCGAAGTTGTCAGAAGAAATTGATCGTCTGATAAGAAATTTGAGTAAATAGTGTAGACCTGACACCCTTCCTGCGTGGGTGACACCCTTTCTGCGCCCTTTCTGCAAATCCGGATATGTAATATCGAAATTCGAAATGAAAAACAGGAGAGCATAAAAAACCACAGAGGGCGCAGAAAACGAAGGGTTAAAAGGGGAAAAGGGAAAGGGGCATGGGATGAGAAATATGATTCGAAATTACGAACAGCTGATCAGCCACGGAGAGCTGGCGGCCCGAAAAGTGGTTCTGGACTGTTTAAACCGTGCCCTGGAGGCGGCGGATACATATGCGGGGACTCGCCGGGTCGTCCGATTGGAAAAGGATAGGCTCTATGTTGGCCACAAGACTTTCCACCTGGGTCGGATAAAAAATATCTATGTGGTGGGAGCTGGCAAAGGAAGTTTTCCCATCGCCAGGGCTCTGGATGAGATCCTGGGGGAACGAATCACGGCTGGCCTTGTTCTGGTGAAAAAGAGCGGGCCAGAAAAATTAAAATGCGTGAAGGTCTTGGAATCCGGCCACCCTGTACCCAATGAAGCCAGTCTTGCCGGAGGGTTGGAAATTCAGAGAATTGCCTCCCTGGCTCAGAAGGGGGACCTGGTTTTTGTCTGCATGACCGGTGGATGTTCCGCCCTCATGGTGCTTCCGGTCGAGGGAATTAACC
>CAYQWO010000247.1:0-5758 GCA_964421095.1 uncultured Syntrophaceae bacterium | reverse complement strand
ACTTAGTGAGTATATCCACCGGAAACTGATATGGTAAGAGGATTTCCAGGCACTGCCTGGTTAATTTGTATTTTTCCTCTACCGGCTGGTAAGGATCTGTGACTGAACTGATGATGATTTTCCCTCTTGCCGCCCTGCGCATCTGCCTGTGGAGGACCTCCGGTCCATTCATCTTAACATCCACAAAGCTTCCCCATGCTTCCCGATGGCCGCTATATCGCTTCATGAAGGTCGCGTAACAGTATCGGCATCCATTGGCACAGCCCACATAGGGATTGATACAATAATCCACTCCAGAAATTCCAGATTTGGAAAGGATGGTTTGGACTTTTATTTCCCCGATGGTTAAACCCAATTTCTGTTCGAGTACACTCATATCCCGGCCGTGAAATTGAATTTTTTCAGGGTTTAATTCTTGGGCATTTAGCATGAAGCTCCGAAAATTTATTTTATTTATTATAACAAGACGATTCATGGAGGCAACTTCAATATTCCCTTAATTTTTCTTGACTCCTAAGCCGAAAAAACATACTATCAACCTGACCATAACCTTATGGAAGATTTGATGAAATGGATTTTCCAGAAGATGCCTCACCTGCATGACAGAAGGCCGCGGGGATGCGGTATGAGCAGTCGCCGGAGGGCCATCGCGGGCCAGGCCTCCTTCTCTCTGATCAGCTGGGCAACCGTCACTATCATCCTCCTTTCCTGGTATCTGGCCACGGAAAGAGGCCTGGTTTCTGGTTTTGTGTTGCCCTCCCCGGCCAGCCTTTGGGCCGAATTTCGCGTGCTCGTGGTTAAGGGGTACGCCGGCAAAACGCTCACAGAACACATCCTGGCGAGCCTTTTCCGCACCTTCACGGGCCTGGGGTTGGGGATAGGCGTGGGCGTACCGGTCGGGCTGCTGATGGGGTACAGCCGGGTTGCTTACGCCATCCTGGGACCCATCTTCTCCTTCCTCCGCCCGATTCCGCCGATCGCCTTCATCCCCCTGATGATTTTGTACTTCGGCATCGGAGAGTTTTCCAAGATTGCGCTGATCTTCCTGGCGGCGCTATATTACGTGGTGCTCAATACCTCTGCTGGGGTGCGTACGGTGCCCCAGGATCTCGTTCGCGCCGGACAGAACATGGGGCTCACGCAAGTGCAACTGTTCTCGAAGGTCGTCTTTTGGGCTGCCCTGCCGCACATCATGACTGGCGTGAAGACCGCTACGGCCATCAGTTGGGCCATCGTAGTCGCCGCGGAGTTGATCGCTGCGCAGGCCGGCCTGGGTTTCATGGTCATGGACGCGACGACGTTCTTCCGGGTGCCGAATGTCTACATCGGCATCATCGTCATTGGGTTGATCGGTGTGACCCTGGAGGTCATCACCCTCGCCATCGACCGGAGGCTGCTGCATTGGATGGGCAAATAATGACCGCTCCCGAGGCCGCTGGTGCTCCCTCACGGACCATGATTTCGATCCAGGGGGTTGGGCGCGTGTTCCCACCCACTTCGAAGCGGTCGACCCCTATCATCGCCCTGAAGGGGGTGAATGCCGCAGTTTTCGAGCAGGAGATTGTGGGCCTGCTGGGGCCGAGCGGATGCGGGAAAACGACACTTCTCAATCTGATCGCTGGATTCGACCGGCAAAATGAAGGCGAGATCATCGTGGCCGGACGCCGGGTTGAGCGGCCGGGGCCGGACCGGATGATGGTTTTTCAGTTCCCCGCCCTCTTCGCCTGGCTGACAGTATGGGCGAATGTCGTGTTCGGCCCGCGGGAGCGGGGAGAAGATAAGCGAGACTATGGACCCCGGGCTCATGCCCTTCTCGAGGCCGTCGGGCTCAAGGGACGGGAACACGACTTTCCGTACCAGCTTTCGGGAGGTATGAAACAACGCGTTCAGCTCGCGCGCGCTCTGCTCAACCGACCCGAGGTTTTGCTCATGGACGAGCCGTTTGGAGCCCTCGATTCGCAAACCCGGAGTCAGATGCAAGAACTGCTCCTCGAGGTCTGGGGCCGCTACCACCCCACAATCCTCCTGGTCACCCACGATGCCGAGGAGGCCCTGTTCCTCTGCCACCGCATTTACGTGATGGACTGTCACGGCGGGATCCGCGAGAGCCTAACGGTCCCGTTTCCATTCCCTCGGAAGTTCGATCTGATCGGGGCCACGGAGTTCGCGCGCCTAAAATATGCGCTACTCAGAGCCCTGCGATCTGAAGAAGAGAGACCCGACTGCCAAAGGCAGCTCGGGAATAAGTCCATTTGAGGAGGTCACTATGTACAGGTATCTTGGTATAATCGGGATGATCGTTTTGGTCGCAGCCGGAGGGGTCAGTCAGGCCTGGGCCCAGCCGCCCATCCCCATACGCATTGCCTGGCAGCCCTACAACGCCGTGATCTTCTACACGGCCCGGGATCACAAGCTCTTCGAGCGCGCCGGGCTGCAGCCGCAGTACACCCGCTTCACGGCGGGCCCACCCCAATTCGCTGCCTTCCGGAGTGAGAGTGTGGATGTGGGCCTGTTTGGAACTGCCGGGATGGTCGTGGGGGCCTCACAAGAACTCGATTATCAGAACTTCTATATCCAGATCGCCAGCTGCTATGCGGATGGACTGGTGGTGAGGCCTGAAAGTGGGATCGCCCGCCTCCAGGACCTCCGGGGCAAAAAGATTGCCTTCGTTCGCGGCACCAGCGCTCACTTGGGCCTGATCAAGGCGCTCCAAAGCGCGGGTCTCACGCCCGGCGATGTCACCATGATTCACACGGACGTCACCGCCATGGCTCCGGCCTTCGCCAACCGGGATGTGGAGGCCGCCTACTCGTGGGAACCCTGGATCTCGCGGATGCAGGAGGTTGGGGGCCGGGTGATCGTACGCAGCAACCAGGTCGGTCTGAATACCTCCGACCACTGGGTCGTCAGAGCGGCCTGGGCTCAGAAGAACCCTCAGGCAGTGCTGCTGCTCCTCCGGGGGGTGGACTTGGCGCTGGAAGAGTTCAAGCGTAACCCGGCCATCGCCATCAAAGCCACCGCGGAGAGTCTGGGGGTCAGTGAGGCGACGGCCAAGAAGATCGTTGAGATCAACCCGGTGCTCTCGCTGGAGCAGCTGGCCGATCCCAAGTTTGACCTCTCCTTGTTGCCCGGCGGTGGCGCCCAGCGAATGATCCAGGAAGTGGGGGACTTCCTCCTGCAGCAGGGCATCATCCGCAACCCCATCAATGCCAGCAAGATCGTTGAGGGGTCGTACATACAGGAATATCTGCGGACCAGGCAGCGGTAGACACGCTGCTTTTTGAAAGGAAAAACTCTTTCAACAGTGCCATGATCATTTAACCCTGATCATACAGGGAGGACGAATGAACAAAAATCTTCTTTAATCGCCTTCTACACCCGGAGGTCTCGATGAAAATGTATCCGTAAGCCAAAGAGCTACTGCTTAATTACAGGGCTGGGGGCAATTCCCCTCCGTACTTTTTCACTTCCGCGATCTTGCGTATCCTTTCTTCGGCCAGCCGATCGGCGGCAAGGTAGGTGGGGATATTTTCCCGCTTGCTGATTTCGATCAGCTTTTCCATGGTTTGATAAATTCTGGAAACTTTCTCCTTGCCCCGCTCATGGTTCACTCCCCCCACCCCCAAACGGTCCGTGTCGTATATTGTGCCCCCGGCATTGGCGATATAGTCTGGCGCGTAGAGGATTCCCATTTTTTGGAGAAGGTCACCATGGCGTTCCTCTTTCAATTGGTTGTTGGCGCACCCACAGATAATCTTGCATTTCAATTTCTTTAGGGTCTCATCGTTTATGGTCGCGCCCAGCGCGCAGGGAGAATAAATTTCGGCATCTTGGGTGTAGATCTCTTCCGAAGGAATCGCCTTGACCCCAAACTCCCGAACAACCCGCCTCACCCTTTCCGGAAGAATATCGGTAACGGTAATTCTCGCTTTGCATTCAACGAGCTGTTTGGCCACATGATATCCCACAGCCCCCAGCCCCTGAACGGATACGGTCCTTCCCTCCAGACTGTCGGTTCCAAAGATTTCCTGGACGCAGGCCCGCATGGCCTGAAGGGTGCCGAAGGCGGTCATCGGAGCAATGTCTCCAGCCCCTCCCAAGTAGGTAGGTAGAGTGACTACGTAGGGGGTCTCCATACGGATGTACTCCATATCCATCAAGGTTGTCCCCACGTCCTCTCCGGTGATGTACTTTCCTCCCAAGCGATTGATGAATTTGCCCAGGGTCCGGAAGATGGGCTCCCGGTCTTTCCGGTAGGGATCGCCGATGATCACGGTCTTCCCTCCCCCGAGGTTCACCCCCGCCGCCGCATATTTATAGGTCATCCCCCGAGCCAGTCGCAGAGCATCTTCGACGGCATCCATCTCCGAGTCGTACGGCCACATCCGGCAGCCCCCGGTGGCCGGCCCCAGAGTGGTGTCGTGGATGGCGATCACTGCCTGGAAGCCGATGGCCCGATCCTGACAGAACAGCAAGTTTTCAAAATCATATTTTTCCATGTAACCCAAAATACTCTCCATTTTCTTCCCCCTACCCTTGCTAATCTTTTTGTTCAGTGGCTTCTAAGTCCCCCTCCGCATACATCCTCTTGGCCTTTCCCCGGTCCCCGATAATCGCCTGAACGACGTAGGCATTGTTCGGGGGACAGCCTTTCACATAATACTTGCCCCGCTTTCCTTCGGGCACACATTTGCCGACGGCCACGATGGCTTCTGCGGGGACGAACGGCGGGATCTCCGGGTCGCCGGTGATCACCGTGACCCCTGGAAGATATATCAATTGATCGGCGTTGCGCATGTCGTGAAGGGCACTCAATACGGTGTTGCGGCACCCGGTACAGGTGACGCCCCCGTACAAGAGGTTGAACCCTTCCACTTGCACGGGGTTATCCTCAGTGGAGCGCAGGAAGCGCCGCCGTACCCGATGCAAAGGTTCTCCCAGAATCTCAATCCCGTCGGATTTGACGGTTCCCAGGCCGCGCTGCGCCGCTTTTTGCGTGAGCAAGACTTCTTCCGGCTCAAAACCGACGACCCGGCCGCAGACCGCATCGACGGCCACCAGATCCTTGCCGGCTAAGATCAGGTCCATCTCCACGGGTCTTCCGAAAACCGGCCCGAGGCCCTCCTGGCAGTAAATGGCATCCACCACGGTTAACTGTGGTTTTATGACCGAAAGGAGGTCAATGACCCCATCGAATAACCCTTCCAGGTGCATCATCCTTTTATATTTGTCCGAAAGGAGGCCCTTTAATTTTTTGATTGAGCAGGTGATCTCGGTCTGATCATGAGTCTTTAATTTCGGCAGGGAGATGACCACATCCGCTTCCCGCACCAGTCGGTAGCTCTCAATCTCCTGGAAAACTTGGCCATCCGGTACAGAGAGTATGGCTTTCTCTGTCTCCTTCAGGTCGATCACCTCGTACCCGCTTTCACGCAGCGCCCGGTACGCCGAGCCCTGGATCACCTTTTCACTATCGACTCCCACCGCCGATGATTCGGCGATGATCGCGCGGGCTCCCATTCCCCGAATAATGTCGGCCATGGCCCGCGCGACCTCGGCTTGCGTAATGCACCCCTTCTCAGGCTCCGTGGGGGGAGCGACCCAACTCGGGTTGAGAAGAACCCTCTGCCCCGGGCGGATTACGTCCTCTATGCCGCCGATGAGGTCAAGGGCCATTTGCACGGCCTTTCGTACAGCCTGAAGATCTGGACGGCGATCAGTCTTTACAATGGATACCTGGCTTTTTCCCATCGGCATC
>CAYQWO010000246.1:0-5759 GCA_964421095.1 uncultured Syntrophaceae bacterium | reverse complement strand
ATAAAAGCAAATTGATAAGAATGAGGGAGATCCTAACAGGGCCCGGAGTCGGGGTCGGGGTTGGAGCCGGGGACGCCCTGTGCGCCAAATTGATTGAACGGGCGGGGTTCGACTTTGTCTGGTCAAGCAGTCTATGCGTCTCCGCCTCCTTCGGCGTTCCCGATGCGAATCTGATCTCCATGAGCCAATACTGCGACGCGGCCCGCAGCATGAATGAAGTCGTCTCCATTCCGATCATCGCCGATGGCGATACGGGCTACGGCAACGCCAACAACCTCATTTATGCCGTTAAAAAATTCGAAGAAGCCGGGGTGGCGGGAGTTTCCATTGAAGACAAGAAATTTCCCAAAGACAATAGCTTGCTCGAAGGAGGCCGTCAGGAACTCGCCCCGATTGAAGAATTTGTCGGTAAAATCAAAGCGGCCAAAGATCATCAGAAGGATAAGGAATTTATTGTCATTGCCCGGGTGGAGGCCCTGATCGCAGGTTGGGGACAAGCAGAGGCGATGAAACGTTCCCTCCGCTATGTGGACGCCGGAGCCGACTGTATCCTGATCCATTCCAAATCAAAACAACCCGACGAAATCCTTGAGTTCATCCGGAACTGGGACCAACCGACCCCCCTCGTTTTGGTCCCCACGAACTACCCTTCCCTGACTTTAGCCGCCGTCGAAAAGCTCAAGAAGGTGAAACTTTTTATCTATGCCAACCAACCCATGAGGGCCTCCGTCAAGGCCCAAGAGGCTTTGCTACGGGAGATCAAAAAGTCCGGCGGAATCCATACGATTGACCCCATGATGGTTCCTGTGGATCACATCTTCGATCTCCAAGGGGTTCCGGCAATGAAAGAGGACGAGAAAAAGTATCTGGTCTGAGAAAGGACCGGTGATGGAAGAAAAGAAGATAGGATTTATCGGGTTCGGGGAAGTGGGGAGAAGTTTTGCCAGGGAGATGAAAACGAAGGGCGCCGAGGTTTATTATTATGATGTGATCGGCAAGCAACCGGAGGTCGAAGTCCCCTTCCTTCCATTGCCAGAGCTTATCTCCACGTGCGGCATTCTCCTTTCCACTGTACCGACCCACGTGGCGGTCGATGCGGCCAAGGAAGCCAGCGTCTTCCTAAGGTCCGGTAAAATCTATGCCGACATGAATTCAACCTCGGCTTCCGTGAAAAAAGATGTCGCCCGGGTCATTGAAAAATCTGGGGCTTCTTTCGTGGAGGGAGCCATTTTGAGCTTGGTGGGTGAGACCGGGCCCAGGGCGGCGATCCTGGTCGCCGGTCCGGAGGCCGAAGCGTTCTCCCGTTTAATGAACCGGTATGGCCTGATTAACCTGAAGTATTTCTCCCCCCGCATCGGGGAGGCGTCCCTCGTGAAGATGATCCGGAGCATCTTCTCCAAAGGAGTGGAATGCCTTCTTTTGGAAATGATGATCGCCGGTAGGCGCGCCGGGGTTGAGGAGTATATCTGGAAGGATATTGTCGAATTTATGACCAACAATCCTTTTCGGACTGTAGCCGAGAACTGGATCAAATCCCATCCCCGGGCTTGCGAGAGGAGATACCATGAGATGCTTCAGGTTCTGGAAACTCTGGAGGATCTCCAGGTTGAACCGGTTATGACCCGGGGGACGCGGGACTTTTTCCACAGATCAACAGCCATGGGGCTCGGGAAGATCTTTTCCGCCAAGCCGGAAGACTTCCGGCAGGTCCCCAATTACCTGGAGCAAGCCTCCAGGGGAAAATAATAAACTCAATCCACGTCACTAAGAAAAGGAGGAGGGTATGAACCGGAAGCTTCAGGTTTTATTAAGCCTGGCCGTGCTGGCTTTCAGCGTCTTTTTTGCGGCAGGCGCCGAGGCCCAGCAGCTTTTGCGGCTCTCCATGGGGACAGGAGGAACAGGCGGCGTGTTCTACGTCATGGGCGGAGGGATCGCTAAGATTCTGACGCAGTATATGCCCAATACGGAGGTGACCGTGGAGGTGACGGGTGGTTCCGTCGATAACTGCAAACTGCTGAAGAGCGGAAAGGCAGACCTGGGCCTCTCCGGGGCAGACATCTGTATCGATGCCTTCCAAGGAGTTGGCAAGTTTGGGAAAGGGAATCCCGAAGACAAAATTGCCATTCGCTCCTTGGGGGCGATCTACACAAACCATATGCACTTCATCACCCATAAGGACAGTCCGATTCGAACCGTCTACGATCTCAAGGGGAAGCGCGTATCGACCGGATCACCGGGAAGTGGCACCGAGGTCAAGACGACCAAGATTCTGGCAGCCTTCGGTATTCATGTGGACAAGGATATCAAACGGGAACGTTTGGGCGCAAACGAATCGGTGAACGCCTTCAAAGACAGGAAATTGGACGTCATTGGTTGGGATGGCGGAATTCCTACGGGGGCGGTGCTGGACCTGGCTGCCACCCCAGGACTGAGCATCAAAATGATACCTTGCGCGGAGGCCTTGGCCGATCTGGAGAAGAAGTACCCGGGAAGCTATTACCCCACGATCATTCCCAAGGGGACATACCCCGGAATCGATGATGATGTCCCGAGCATCGGTCATACCAATCTCTTCATCACGATGGCCAAGATGGACGCTCAGGTGGCCTACAACATCATCAAAACGCTTTATGACCATATCAATCCAGACCTGATTGCTGTCCACAAAGAGGCAGCGAAAATCACTTTGCAGACCATCACCACCGGGTCGCCCATTCCCTTTCATCCTGGTGCAGCAAAATTCTATGCCGAAAAGGGAATCGTGGTGAAATAGGGGGCCTCTGTTTCCATCAGCCCGTGGCCGACATCTTCTCCGTCATCCCTCCTGCCCGGGGAGGAATGACGGGGAAGGGGCTTATTTATCCCCCCGCCTCTTGATTTCTACCCATCCAGGAAGGTAAATCTACAGCCAGAACTACCCAAAAGGAGCATATCTTTAAAGGGTAAAGATGAAAGAAGAAAAGGAGACAGGAAAGGAAAATACTCTGACGGGCCATGAGCCCCCGGTCACTGAAGAAAGCCTGAAAGCCGCCGAGAAATATGTGGAGGAAGACGAAGGGCTGATTGACGCCACTCCACCGGGGTTGTGGAAAAACATCATCACGTTCTTCGCCGTCCTCATGTCCTTGGTCCACCTTTATGCGGCGGTGGGGATTATTACCCCGCACATCTTGCGCGGAATCCATGTCATGTTTGTCACTGGGCTGACCTTTGCGCTTTTCCCCATCATGAAACGATTCCGAGGAAAGATCTTCTGGTTTGACATCCTTCTGGCCCTGGTCAGCATTGGGCCCACGCTCTATCTCATTTGGGATTTCGACAATATCATCGATCGGGCCGTCACCCCGAACCAATGGGATGTTCTGATGGGCGGTATTTTGATCCTGGTCATCCTGGAAACAAACCGCCGATCGGCGGGGCTGACGATGCCGCTCACGGCCCTTTGTTTTATCGCCTATGCCATCGTCGGCCCCCTTCTGCCCAAACCATGGACACACCGGGGTTATGATATTCCGCGGATCGTCGGGCACCTTTACATCACCATGGAAGGGATCTTTGGGGTCCCCATCGACGTGTCTTCCACCTTCATTATTCTGTTTACCATCTTCGGGGCTTTTTTACAGTATTCCGGCTCTGGAAAGTTCTATGTCGACTTCTCTTTCGCTTTGATGGGTGGAAAACCCACCGGTGCCGGCAGGACGGTGACCTTGGCCTCCTTTCTCCTGGGAGGACCCTCCGGAAGTGGCACAGCCACAACGGTCACCTTGGGGGCGTTTGCTTGGCCCCTGCTGGCGAAAGCAGGGTATCCCCGAGATGTGGCCGGAGGGCTCTTGTCCGCTGGGGGGATCGGAGCCCTGATCTCGCCTCCTGTCTTGGGAGCAGCCGCTTTCCTGATCGCAGAGTTGCTGAAGATCTCCTATTTGGAAGTGGTCATCATGGCCAGTATTCCCACCATCCTCTACTACTGGTCCATCTTCCTCATGGTGGAATTCGACGCCAAAAGGTACGGGGTGAAACACGTGGAGGTCTCCGGCACTTCGCCGGGGTCGCTGCTCCGCCGCTACTGGTACCAGCTGCTATCTCTCGTCTCGATCGTGGTCTTTATGGTGTTCGGGTTTACGGCCATCCTGTCCGTCTTTCTGTCCACCATCCTCGCCTTCCTGACTTCCTTTCTCCGGCCGGAGACGAGGATCGGCCCTTCTCGGCTTGTTCAATGTCTCAGGAGCGGGTCTCTGAATATCTTGAGCGTGGCCACCACTTGCGCGACTGCCGGCATCATTGTAGGCGTGGTAACTCTCACCGGGCTGGGCATCAAGTTCAGCGGAATCATCCTGTATTATGCCGGCAACAGCCTTCTCTTGACAGCGATCTACTGCGCCCTGATCATCTGGATTATCGGTCTGGCGGTCCCGGTGACCGCGACGTATATCATTGCCGTGGTGATGGTGGCTCCCGCATTAATCATGCTGAAGGTGCCCGATTATGCGGCGCATATGTTCGTCTTCTATTACGCGATCCTATCGGAAGTCTCCCCCCCTACGGCACTTTCGCCCTTTGCGGCCGCGGCGATTTGCAAGGGGAATCCTTACAAAACCACCCTTTACGCCTGGAAGTACACCCTTCCCGCGTTCCTGGTCCCTTTTATGTTCACCCTTCACCCCAGCGGGGTGGGAATCCTGTTGCAGGGCCCATTTCTCAACATCGTCACCACCACCATCACCGCCCTGCTCGGGGTCCTCGCGCTGGCGGGTGGCGTGGACAGCTGGTTTTTGAAAAAAGCGAACGTGCCGGAACGGTTGATGCTGATCGTGGCGGGGGTCGCCCTTATCTATCCGGTGGGCTGGACCGATCTGATTGGGATCTTTTTAATGGGGGGCGTGTTCCTTTGCCAGAAGCTGAGGAAAGGGAACTCGATCCGTGGGGATGTCTCCCAACAGGCGGCCCCATAAACCCGGAATGAACCCATCCCGTGAATAGAGAGGAATGAAGATGAGTTCAGAATACAAGGTCGTCCGGGCTGAGCAACTCACCGCTTTTTGCCAGCGCGTCTTTGAGAGTCTCGGCGTGCCTTCCCAGGATGCCGAAACAGCCGCGGAGGTCCTCGTGCTCGGGGACCTACGCGGGGTTGAGTCTCATGGAGTGGCCCGTTTGCAACGCTATTTTAGAGGACTGAAAGACGGGGTCATGGTGCCTCAGCCAGTCCTACGTGTTGCCAAGGAGACGCCCTGCACGGCCGTTCTCGACGGCGGGGCCGCTCTGGGCCAGGTCGCCGGCAAGCGGGGGATGGAGATCGCCATTGGCAAGGCTTTGCAACATGGGACCGGCTTTGTTACCGTGCGCAACAGCAACCACTACGGCATTGCCGGGTATTACTCCCAGATGGCTCTGCAGCATGACCTGATCGGGATCTCTTTGAGCAACTCTACCCCGGACGTGGTCCCTACCTTCGGCCGTACCGTCATGATCGGGACCAACCCCATCAGCGTTGCCGTTCCGACAGGGCAGGAGAAACCCTTTATCCTGGATATGGCTACGGCCG
Source organism: uncultured Syntrophaceae bacterium (assembly GCA_964421095.1). GTDB lineage: Bacteria > Desulfobacterota > SM23-61 > SM23-61 > SM23-61 > CAYQWO01. Next base: position 220 of record CAYQWO010000246.1, on the reverse strand, counting down.
TCGTTCCCTCGGGCAAGCTGGAAACGTACAACCGCAAGGGCCATAAGATTCCCTTAGGGTGGGCCGTTGACGAAAGGGGCCGGCCCTGCGACGATCCGGGCCGGGTCTGGAACAACATGCGAGGCGGGATTGGCGGCGGCCTTCTTCCCCTGGGAGGCGCAGGGGAAGAGTTTAGCGGGCACAAGGGCTACGGCCTGGGACTTGTGGTGGATATTCTGAG
>CAYQWO010000245.1:0-5785 GCA_964421095.1 uncultured Syntrophaceae bacterium | reverse complement strand
ATATCCCTTAAGCCGTCTCCCAGGAGGTTCAAACCCAGCACAGTGACAAAGATGGCCAACCCTGGAAATATGGACATCCAGGGGGCGGTGAAGAGTTGTTCCCGGGCCGTGGAGAGCATTCCTCCCCAGCTCGGGGTGGGCGGCTCGGCGCCCAGGCCGAGAAAGGATAGAGAAGCCTCGAGGAGAATCGCGCCCGCCACTCCCAGGGTAGCCACGACAAGGATAGGGCCCACAATGTTGGGCAGGATCTGGCTGAACATGATCCGCCCCTGACTGTATCCCAGAGCCCGGGCGGCTTGCACATAATCCAGGGAGCGGGAGAAGAGAACCTGCGAGCGCGTAACGCGGCAGCTGTAAGCCCAGTTCGTAAGCCCCACCGCCAGAAAAATATTCAGGAGCCCCGGCCCGAGAACCGCCATGATCGCCAGGGCGAAAACGAGGGAGGGAATGGAAAGCATGATGTTGGTCAGGGCCATGACCAAATCATCCCATCGTTTGCCGATGAAGCCCGCGGTCAGCCCCAGCAAAATCCCGATGAGGCTGTTGAGCCCCTGGCACCCCAGCCCCACGCTCAAAGATACCCGGGCCCCATAGATCACCCGGGAAAGAATGTCTCTGCCCTGGTTGTCCGTTCCGAAGAGATGGGTCCAGCTGGGAGGTTCCTCAGCATGCCTCAGGTCGGCGTGATCGATCGGATGGTAGGGCGCCAGCCAGGGCGCAAAGATGGCCATTCCGACGATTAGAAGGGCGATGACTCCCCCGACCATTAAATTCTTTTGCCGCCGGATTTTTTTCCAGGCCTCTTTCACTGGTACTCCACCCGCGGGTCGATGACCGCGTACAGGATGTCCACCGCCAGATTCACGACCAGAAAAACGAGGATGATCAGTAGAACGCACCCCTGGGTGACCGGAAGATCCCGCTGGAAAATGGAATCGACCATCAGCGAGCCGAGGCCGGGCCAGGAAAAAATCTTCTCCACGATCACCGTTTGTCCCATCAGCGACCCGAATTGCAATCCGGCGGTGGTTAAAACCAGGATCAGAGCATTTCGCAGAACGTGTTTCCGATGGATCAGCAGTTGGGGCAGCCCCTTCGCCCGAGCCGTGCGGATATAGTCCGCCGAGAGGATTTCCACCACCGCCGCCCGAGTGGTCCGGGCCAACAGAGCCATATAACCCACGCCCAGGGTGAAAGCAGGGAGCAGGATGTGTCTTATGTCTCCATCCCCATAGCCCAAGGCCGGGAAAAAAGGCAGTTTGACCGCCAGAAAGAACATGAGCAGAAGCCCCAGCCAAAACTGGGGGATGGAAACCCCGGAAACCGCCCCCACCATCGAAACCGTATCCAGCCAGGACCCCTGTCGCAAGGCCGAAAAGAATCCCAAGGGAATGCCGATGCCTGCGGCAATCAGCATGGCCATGAAGGCCAGCTTGAGCGTGGGCCATACACGGGAAGCTATCAAGGTGCTGACTTTCTCGCGGCGCAGGTAGGAAAGACCCATATCTCCCAGGGCCAGATTCTTAAGATAGGTCAGATAACGGAGATGAAGGGGCTGATCCAGGCCCCACAGCTTTTTCATCTCCTCCAGGTATCGGGGGTCCATTCCCTTGTCCTGGGCTCCGGCGGCCATCAGAGCGGCATCTCCAGGGAGGATGTTCAAAAGAAGAAAGAGGATCAGAGATATGGCCAGGATGGTGGGAATAAACTGGAAGATTCGGCGCAGGACGAATGCAAGCATTGGATCACCGGGAAAGCCGCTCAATCCCGTCCTTTTATTTCTGCTTGGCCCGGGGAGATGACTCGTCCACCCAAACATCGGCCATGTTTTGGTACATTATCTCGATGGCCACAGGGTTGATTCCATGGACCCAAGGCTGATGGGCGACGACCGCTTTGTTGTAGTTAAAGAACCATACCGGTGCATCCTCACGGAAGAGCAAATCGGCTTTGCGCAAATACCGCAGCCTCGTGTTCAGGTCCCGCTCCCTGCCGGCGATTTCCAGAAGCCGGTCGAATTCCGGGTTGCGGTAACCCACAAAATTCCCGGCCGTCGAAGGGTTCTGGGAGTGCCATCGCTGCAGGGCCTGCAGGGGATCCCCGCCCCCGCCGCTGCTCAGGGACCAGATAAAAGCCTGAAAATCCATTTTTCGGACCCGATCGGCCAGAGCGGCTCCTTCCAACTGCTGCGGTTTTACCGTGACGCTGATCCGTTTCAAGAAAGGCATGACCGCCTCCACCACCACCACACCCCAGGACTCATTGCTCGTGCCGATGCACTCGAAGGAAAATCCTTTTTCGTATCCCGCCTCTTTCATGAGGGCCCTGGCCTTTCCCGGATCGAATTCGTATCCCTTCGCCTGGGGATCAAAGGCCAGTGAGGTCGAAGGAAGGTAACCCACGCAAGGGAACGCTTTGCCCTTGAGAAGTTTCTGAATAATCAACCGGGAGTCGATGGCGTAGTTGATGGCCTGGCGCACCTGTTTTTTGGAAAAGGGCTCATATTTCGGATTGAACCCGATCAGCCGGGTGAAATGCTCGGCGACTTCCACCATGTTCTTGGAAATCTGGGGGTCTTCTTTGTAAACCGGGTATTGGGTGGCGCTCACCACGGTGGCATCCAGTTCTTTCGCCCGGAAGGCGATATCCCGGGAAGCTCCCTCGGGCATGATCTTGTAAACCAGCCGGTCAAGATAGGGTTTTCCCTTTTCATAGAAATCCGGATTTTTCGCCAGGACGATCTCGCTCCCCTTGACCCATTTGAGGAATTTGAAAGGTCCGCACCCCACCGGATCCAAACCGAAGGCGTCGCCTTTCTTCTCCACCTCTTCGCGGGGCAAGATGGCCGTCCCTGCGTCGTAAAGGGTATTGGAGGGATCGAGGGGTTTATCCATAGTCATTCCCAGGGTATGGTCATCTATCTTTTGCAGGCCGGAGATCCTATTCGCCCTGCCTTCTTCATAATCCCTTGCTCCCTTGATCCCGCGGACAAACGGGGCTGACGGGGAAGCGGTCTTCGGGGACATGATCCGCTCGTAACTCCAGATGACATCATCCACCGTGACCTTGCGACCGTTGTGAAATTTTATGTCCTTTCGCAAAGAGATCCGATACGCCAGTCCTTCGGAGGAGACTTCGACCTTTTCCGCCAGCTCCAGCTTGGGGCGATGGTTCTGGGGATCCCAGCTGTAGAGGCTTCGATGAATATTCATGGCGACCAACAAATCTTTTGCCGCCGGGCTGCGGTGGGCGTCGAGAGTGGAAAGGTCGCCTCCATAGGGGACGCAGAAGTTGAAAGTCCCTCCCGACCTTTGAGCGGCGGCCTCCGCAGCCATGATCCCCCAAAGAAGGATCCCCACCAGCAATATCCAGGCCTTTCTCATAACTCCCTTGCTTTCAGCATACCGCCAACTCCGGCGGGACAAATTCTAAAAATAACTACTATAGTGTTTCCCCCCTGTCAATGGCCTTATTGGACGAATTGTTAGCCAGTCCATAATTGGGGGGAAATAGGGACGCCTTAAATAATTCAATTTCTCGGCCCTAACGTATTCGGGGAAGCCCTTTATATTTCAGCTTAAAAGGTCGTCCCCGAGGAAATCATGGTTCCTACCAATTTCAGTCTATTTTTCAGATTGTACATTGGCAGAATCCCTTATTTTTATGTTGATCATGATCCGGGCTGGCGTCTATCTTAAAAGATCTCATTTTTCCTTGTTTTTGCAAGGGCAGTAAAAGAGAACGATATTCAATCAAAGGTGAGTCTAATCCTCAAGTAGCGGTCTATTCTGTTTGGTGTGAGATTTTATCTGTAGGAGACTAAAGGGCCTCTCGGTAAATCTCTTTAATGGACTCCAAGGTTAATTCTCTGGGATTCAAGCTGACCAGTCGTTTATTTTGAAAAGCCTCCTCGGCCAACAGGGGGATGTCTTCTTCTCTTACACCGACCTCTCCGAGTTTGATGGGCAGGCCCACCTGTCGGATTAAGCTGGAAATGCGCTGCACCAAACGTTCCACCACATCTTTTTCGCTCAAACCCCTCGTATCCATGCCAAATTGCTCGGCGATTCTCTTCGCCTTGGGGAGATTGGCCGGGGCATTGTAGCGGATGATATAGGGCATCATGATTCCATTTCCTAATCCGTGGGGCACATCAAAATGCCCTTCTACAGGGTACGAGGTTGCCGCGATTCCACCTGCCCCGGCGATTAAAGAAACACCGCCGCATAAAGCCGCCAAGGCCATGTTTTCCCTGGCTGTCATGTCGCTTCCATCCTGAAGCACACGGGATAAATTCTCGGCCACCAGCCTGATGGCCTGTAAAGAATACATTTCAGAAAGAGGATTGGCGTTCCTGGAAAGGAAGGACTCCATGGCATGACCAAGAGCGTCTATCCCAGTGTAGGCGGTTACGCGGAGAGGCATGGTCAGCGTTAGTTCTGCATCGACAATGGCCACCCGGGGGAGGACATGTCGACTCACAACCGCTTTCTTCGCCTTGGCCTTGACGTCCTTGAAAATGGCGTTGCGCGTCACCTCGGCACCCGTTCCTGCGGTGGTGGCAATTAAGAAAGTTGGGAACCCGGGTTTGGGCACCATATCGATGCCGAAATAGTCGGTCACGGACCCGCCGTTGGTCATAACGATTGAGGCCCCTTTTGCCGTGTCCATGGAACTTCCCCCGCCGACACCGACCAGCAGGTCAACCTTCTCTTTCTTCGCTACTGCTGCACTTTCGTCGGCCAAGGCCAAAGGGGGTTCCGGTCTTACCGAATTGAAGATTGCTGTTTTGATCCCGTTTTTTTGCAGCAACCCCTGAACCCGAGTGGAAATGCCCGCTTGATGGACGCCTGGATCGGTGATAATCAAAGCCCTTTTTGCCCCCAACTTTTGCGCTTCCGGAACGACCTGCTCCACGGACCCTCGCCCCACCCAAATCCATTCTGTGCAGAAATAGAGATATGGCGCACCGTTCATGGTTTTATTCTCCTTTCAGGATTATGAAGTGAGTAAAACAACAGCAATCAGACCGAAGATAATGCCCAAAACCTGTTTAACGGTCATGGTTTCTCCAAGAAAAAAATACGACAAAATAACGGTCACGAAAACATATAACGAACTTAATGGAATTACCACATTTGCGGCCGCAAGCTTCAACGCCGCATAAAAAATGATAATGGAAATGCCCCCTAAAATGCCGCTGACGGCCGCTATCCATATGCCCAGACCAGATTGCCAGCTTAATTTAGTAAAGGAAAAAGCAATTACCGTGAACCAGGCGCTTGTCCCGGCCACAAAGGCGAGCGTGAAGGCATCGAGCCGGGCTGACGCTATTTTGACCAAAACTCCCCAGACGCCCACGATAATAAGATAACAGAAAATCAATACCCGCCAATTATTGAAAATTTCCATAAAGAAAACCGCCTCTCTTTTAAACCTATAGAGTTCTTAGAATCCTATCTTTACTTTAGAAGGAGCTTAATATCTAAAAGGGAACCCTGAAATTTAATTCTTGCCTCTTCGGCGTAGAGTCCGCAGGTCTGGAACTCAAATTATACCTTCCCCCTGCCCACCCCGTTTTGTCAATAATAATTTTCTTCTAAACCCAGGTTACATATTCGGTCAAAAGCTTGATTTCATTTTTTTTAATTTTTTTGATAGAATCGCAAAAAGTATTTAACAATTTGGGTTCATCTCCAAATTAGTTGAAGACCAAAAAGCTGCTATGTATAAGATGTCCTGTGATTTCAGGGGCCCGGAAGAAAAGTCATCTTGCTTGCAATCA
>CAYQWO010000244.1:0-5790 GCA_964421095.1 uncultured Syntrophaceae bacterium | reverse complement strand
ATCATCGCCAACCATTTTATTCGGGAAAAGAAAGGATAAGGAGGTCTTGATGCTCGCCAGAGACATGAAAGAATTGATCGTCAGAGGAAAAGTTTACGACCTGGGACAGCCCTTCTTTCCAGGCATGCCCCATCATCCCAACCATCCCCCTTTCGCTTTTACTCTGACCAAAAAACACGGAGATGTGATGTATCCGAATCAAGTCAGCGCTTCCAACGACCTCTTTGCGATGGGGGGACACACCGGCACTCATTTGGATTCCCTGGGGCATGTATCGAAAAAGGGAAAAGTTTTTGGAAATTTGAGGGCGCGTAAGATTCAAAGCTACCCGAATGGATTAAAACGGGTGGGCATCGATCAAACACCGCCAGTGGTGCGAAGAGGGGTCCTTTTGGATGTGGCCCGAGCGAAGGGAAAGAGTGTCCTGCCGGCTGATTTCGCCATAAGGGCGGAGGAGTTGAAGAAAACTATGGCCCAGGAAGGAATCGTGATCAAACCCGGGGATGTTGTCCTGATCCGTACAGGATGGGCGAAGTACTGGAAGGATGTAAGGAAGTTTGTTGGCCATGACACCGGAGCTCCTGGTGTCGTATTGGACGGCGCCAGATGGCTGGCGCAACATAAGATTGCCTTTGCCGGAGCAGATAACACCGCCTTTGAAAAGACTCCGGCCCCCGATTTACCCGTACATTCACTTTTCCTTCCCGAGAAGGGCATTCAAATTTTGGAAATGCTAAATCTTGAGGAGCTAGCTAAAGACCAGGTGTATGAATTTTTGTTTGTGGCTCTGCCGCTCAGGATCATCGGGGGTACCGCTTCCCCTATCCGTCCCATAGCTATCTGCTAATAAATTCAAGGCAAAAGCGGGAAAAGGCGCAAGGGAAAAAAAGCAAACAATTATGAACCTTAATGTAGGTTACATACTCCTTAGGAATGTCCACGAGCAACCGAGCAAACTCGCTATTATCTTCAAAGAAAAACGCTACTCCTATAAAACATTTAATGAACGGGTGAACCGTCTTGCTCATGCTCTTCTTAGAATGGGTGTGGGTAAAGGAGATAAAGTTGCCTATCTGCTTTACAACTGCAGCGAGTTTGCTGAAATTTCCTTCGCCCTGAGCAAGATCGGAGCCCTTTCCGTTCCTCTCAATTTCCGACTGCGGGAAGATGAGATTGCTTATATCGTCGAAAATTCCGATTCTTCCCTCCTCTTTTTTGGACCTGAATTTAAGGAGACCGTCGCCAAGCTCCTTCCCCGATTGCGGGGAGTCAAAAAGACCATCCAGGTTGGGGAAACTTCAGAATACGAAGAACTCCTAAATTCCTCGTCTCCTCAGGAACCGTCGGTGCTTGTAGACGAAGAAGACGAGCATTCCATCATGTACACTTCCGGAACTACAGGTTTTCCCAAGGGCGCTGTTCACACCCACAAGAGCCGGATCTGGAACAGCCTGAACATGCTCGTGGACACAGGCCTGCGGGCGAGCGATGTCTTTGCAATTACTACTCCCCTCTTCCATATCGCGGCCGGACACACCATGCTTCTCTCTACCATCTTCATAGGGGGCACGGTAATCATTCTCAGGGAATTTTCTCTGCCCGAGTTTTTCGAAGTAATTCAGATGGAAAAAGTCACCGCCTTTTTCGCTGTGCCCACGATATTTGCCCGCATTTTAGACCACCCTAACCTTAGGGATTACGACCTTCGCTCCCTCCGGGTGCTATTTACTGGCGGGGCCGTGATCTCCGTTGAGTTGAAAGAGAAGTTGATAAGCGCCTTTCCTCAGGCCACGGTGGATGACCTGATGGGTTTGACGGAGGGAGGGCCGTTGACGACTTTCCTCCCCCACCGGGACGCCTTCCGCAGGCCAGGCTCTGTGGGCCGAGCCCATTTCAGCCAGATGGTCCGTGTGGTGAATAAGAACGGCGAGGGGGTCAGAGGAGAAGAGGTAGGGGAAATCATCGTCAAAGGGCCGGCGGTGATGAAGGGTTATTACAAAAATCCTGAGGCTACCGCTAAAGCGTTGCGGGATGGCTGGCTTTACACCGGAGACTTAGCCCGGGTGGATGAAGAGGGTTATCAATATTTGACAGTGCGGCGAACAGACCTGATCATCAGCGGCGGAGAAAATGTTTATCCCGCCGAGGTGGAAAGGGTCCTTCTTCTCTATCCGGGAGTGAAGGAAGCCGCAGCCATTGGAGTCAAGGACAAAGAATGGGGAGAGCGGGTGATGGCCGTGGTAGTCCTGAAGGAGGGAAAAAAGCCATCCGCAGAAGAAATTCTCTCCTTTTGTAAGGAAAATTTAGCTGCTTACAAACGCCCCCGCTCGGTGGCTTTCGTAGATGAGCTGCCCAAGAATCAACTGGGAAAGGTTCTTTATAAAGAGTTACGAAACCGTTTCGACCCTCCTGAATGAGCATTGGCTACAGAGTTAAGCCAACAAACTGCGAATTAATTGAAAGCTGACGCAAAATTAGTTTTCTTGATTTACCCCAATTATCTGAAGCTGATGGCTGATAGCTGTAAGCTTTTTAGATCGGCTTTCTCCCGATTGAAGGAGGTATCCATGAAAAAGCCCCCTTTATTCGTTTTATTGGCCGCTATCATATCATGCCTCACAACAACCACACCATTACAGGCCGACCCACCCACTGAACCGATCTTGCGCATCGAGGCGGGTATGCACGCGGCTGCTATATCAAGAATCGCCATTGACGCAGAAAACCGTTACCTGGTAACCGCTTCTCGCGATAAAACCGCCCGGGTTTGGGAGCTGGCCACGGGCAAGCTCATTAGAACTTTACGGCCGCCAATCGGAGGAGGGGATCAGGGTAACCTCCAGGCGATTGCGATTTCCCCCGACGGCACGACCATTGCCTGCGGTGGATTTACGGGGTATGAGTGGGAAAAAAGTTTCGTCATATATCTGTTCAATTTTCAAAGTGGCCTCCTCAAAAGCAGGATAACCGGCCTGCCAGGCCCAATTTTTTATCTGATCTATTCAAAAGACGGCAAATATCTTGCGGCCACATTGGGGGGCAAATCGGGCATCCGTCTCTTTAGGACATCTGACTATTCCCTTGTGGCCGAGGATAAGGATTACGGAGGTTCAAGTTTTGGGGCTGACTTTGATACGAGCGGAAGGCTTGTTACCACATCATATGATGGTTATACCCGTCTCTATGAGATAAGGATGGAGAGCCTTTCGCCCCTGAAAATTTTAGCCAAAAGGAAATTACACAGAACCCGCCAGCCTCATCGTGTGGCTTTCTCTCCCGATGGCTCAAAAATAGCAGTGGGATTTATTGATTCGACGGAGGTCAATGTCCTTTCGGGCAAAGACCTCTCCCACCTTTTATCCCCGAACACAACCGGTGTCAAAGATGGAAATTTAAAGTGCGTTACCTGGTCAACAGACGGCAGATTTCTTTACGCAGGGAAGGGAGACCCTGGGCCGTTTATTATCCGCAAATGGTCAGACGCGGGCAAAGGAGGATACAAGGACCTCAAAGCGTCAAATTATGGAATCAATCAGATTCTTCCTACAAAAGACGGCGGTATTGCCTTCGCTTCTGTCGGTGCAGAGTTTGGTGTATTTGGGTCGGATGATAAAAGACAGATCTACCAGAGTTCCCCCAATGCTGATTTCAGGCGAAACTTCAAAGGATTTCTTATCTCCAAGGATGGAACAACGCTTCGGTTCAGTTATGAAATTTATGGAAAATCCCCGGCGGAGTTTTCCATTGCCAATCGCCTTCTCCAACCCAAAACCTTGAATGATCTCGCCGTCGGCTTACAAAAACCCATTATGTCTGACATGCGCCTGAATATTACAGACTGGGAATTTAAGACCAATCCAAAAATCGACGGCAGGGAATTGAATCTCAATAAACATGACGGATCCAGATGCTTGGCCATCTCTCCGGATAGCAAGGCATTCCTTATAGGTGGCTATTGGCATCTTTACCTCTTTGACTGGAAAGGGGAGAGAAAGTGGAGTGTCCCCATTCCTGGAATGGCCTCTGCGGTCAACATCTCAGGCAATGGGAAATTAGCCCTGGCGGCTTTGGGAGATGGCACAATCAGGTGGTACAGGATGAGCGATGGCAAAGAGCTTCTGGCTTTTCTCCCACACAAAGATAGAAAAAGATGGGTGCTCTGGACATCCTCCGGCTACTACGATTGCAGTGAAGGGGCCGAGGAACTCATCGGCTGGCATGTAAATCAGGGGAAAGAAAAAGAGGCGGCCTTCTACCCCGTCGCTCGGTTCTTCGAGCAATTCTACAGGCCAGAACTCATCACCGAGGTCGCCAGGACCGTGGATACGGATAAGACCGTGCTTGCCCGTTTGGGGGAAAAAGAACGGGTGAACATGGAAACCGCCATCAAGCTTCCTCCAAAGCTGACATTCGTTTCACCAAGAAGCGGAGAGGTACTGGACCGAGAAGATATAACCATTAAGCTCATGGCGGAGGACATGGGCGGAGGTGTAGATGAAATCAGGCTCTTCCATAATGGCAAGGCGACCTTTGAGGAAACCAGGGGTCTCAAGCTTATCCCCGGTGGGAAATTCATCGAGAAGGCCTTCTCCGTTCAGATGGTGGAAGGGTTGAACCTCTTCACCGCCCTGGCCTTCAGCAAGGAAAGGATCGAAAGCCATCCCGCGGAGATGACTCTAACATTCAGGGGGGTGAGCAAGGAGTCAGACCTTCATCTGATTCTGATCGGGATCAACAGGTATAAGAACCCGGCCTTAAACCTCAATTATGCCGAGCCCGATGCTCTGAGTATCCGGGATTTCTTTGCTTCTGCCCAGGTGAAAAGGCTTTTTGGCCGGGTTTACTCCTACAACCTGATCAATGAAAAGGCGACCAAAGACAATTTCAAGAAGTTATTCGCGGAGGTTAAGGAGAAAGCCAGGCTTCAAGACACGGTCCTCTTTTACATGGGAGGGCACGGGGATATCGTTGGCAGCGAGTGGTTTTTCATCCCCCATGACGTCGTTACCCCCGAGGTGGAAGAGAGTGTGCAGAAAGGGGGGATATCCATGAAGGAGATCACGGAGACAGTAAAGGGCTTTCGGGCGCAAAAGGTTTTTATTGTCATTGACTCCTGCAAATCGGGTCGGATCGTCACCGCCATGAGTGGATTTAGGGGATATGAAGACCGAAAGGTACTGATCCAGCTTGCCCGGTCCACGGGGACGTATATTCTTTCGGCTTCAACCGACCAGCAATTTGCCTCGGAAGTGAAAGAACTGGGCCACGGTGTATTGACTTATGTAATGTTAGAAGGGCTGAAGGGCAAGGCGGGGGAAAAGAAGGTGACCGTCGAAGGTCTGATACATTATGTTAAAAACCGCCTCCCTGAGCTGACCGAAAAATACAGGGGTGCGCCCCAGTGGCCTGTAAGCTGGGGAACGGGGATGGATTTTCCATTGGTGGTGTATTAACAGTGCATAAAGGCTCTGGGAGAAAATCTTTGTTCGGCAAATTATTTTTTGTTTTCAAATCTAAAGAACTAAACCTCGTAAAGGTAATTTTCGCAATTTATATCTTTGGATTTTCGTATGGGACAACCAATCATATAATCGACATTCATCGTGATGGCTTATTGGGTTACGATTATGTTCCTCTCCCCATTAATATTTACTGGACCTTGCTGACGATTCTCGATCCCCTCGCGATCATCCTACTTCTCTTTCTGCCATTCTGGGGTATGGTCCTTTCTGTATTGATCATGAGCACGGATCTGGCGGTCAACATTTCAGTTGCTCTGTATTATTACTT
>CAYQWO010000243.1:3844-5791 GCA_964421095.1 uncultured Syntrophaceae bacterium | reverse complement strand
CCCTCAAAGGAAATTGCGCTTTCTTTTGCCGAGTTCAGCCTGGCCCCTCTGCCGGGTTCATAATTAAAACCGAGGATACCCATGAAGCGGATATCTCCAATTCCGCTGTTACTCCCGAGGGAATCTTGCCTCTTGATGCTATAAGGTAAGAAAATACTGCCCGTCAGATAAGGTTTGATTCCGTAAGAAAGACCGAGGTTGAAGAAAGTAAAGGAATCCTTGTTCGTCGGTTCGGCAAATTGGTATTTGCGCCATTCCGCCTGTTCGGCTCTAACGGAAAGTACCAAACCGCCCTCCGGCAGGGTCAGGGGGACACCAGTTTCTATGGGAGTCCCCGGGCCAAAAGGCAGGCTCACTCCTCCGTGATGGGCCAAGGCCTTCAAGGGGAAAAGCAAGACCGAAAGAATTATCACTCCCCCGATCCTCTTCATTTTCTCTCCTGACGATAATTGGCTCTTAACCAAGCGAGGCTCTCTTGTCTTGCTTCCTTCTGGATCTCAGGAGAGCATAAATTCCGAAGACGCCAAATATCAGGCTCAGACCGGTAATGAGTTTGGTATGAGTGGCGACTAGGGGTTTGCTGAAAGACTCCAGGCTGAGTTCTTTGTCCACCATTACCTCAGCCGTGAAGCCGTGATAGCCATGGGAAGATTCTCCCAAAAGTTTAATTTTCCAGGTTCCGGCCCTGTCCGGCACAAAAGAAAGAAAACCGTTTTTGTCAGTTCGGCCTGTCTGATGGGGGAGATCTTCCCTGTCGCCGGGACCAAATATTTCATATGGCGAATAACTGGCAGGATCCTTTGCCGAATAAAAAGCCCTCACCGCGATCCCCTTTTGCTCAACCTGGTAATTTACGGAGTGTCCATGGGAATCTGTCTCCCCCAGGAACAGACTAAGGGACAAAAGCAGAACAAACCGCGCCATGCCTAAGATTCTCATTTTTCCACCTCAAAGGTTAAAGTGGCGGTAAGACTCAAATAATCAGCATCCGGGTCATCTTTTAGGGGTTCTTTGTGGCTTACGGAGATCAACTGGGGACCCCGGATCATTCGAACCCGGGCGATCCCGTCCTTATCCGTAGTGGAGATTGTTTCATGGTCCCGGCCTTCAACCTCCAACCCTGCAATGGGCTTACCCCTGCAAAACACTTTTATCGGGAACGAGTCACCCGCCTTCAATTCATAAGGATTCTTTAGAAGGATAATATCGAGTTGGGCGCTGCTTACAGGACTTTGCAGGGCATCAGTCCAGGCCATCAGAGCCTTGGAGTAGTAGAAAGAGCGGATGGATTCCACCACCCGACTGGCCTTTCTCTTGGGAAGGTTTCTCCAGCCGTAAATCGTTTTGGACCAGTAGCCATTATCGATCTGGACGAATATCCACGAAGGTGGTTCAACGGGCCGGAGAAGCAACCCCTTTCCTTTCTTCTCCCTGCGGACCTCGATTTCCCCTCCCTCCGGTCCAAAGGCTTTCACCGTCTTGACTTGGGAAACGTCAAACTCCTCTCGATGGTCTCCATGGCCATAAATCACCAGAAATTCTTTGCCCTTCCGCTCAATCCAGAAATCATGGGCGGAGACCTCCCGGACAAGGGCGAATAACAGACCCATGGCCATGAAAATCCATAGATTCCTGCGAGTCTCTCTCCATATGGTTTTAGTTAGCATTTGGCCACCTCGCTCCGTATGGTATCACATAAATTAGATTTGTGCTACCAAATCCAAAAAAATTTTGCTTGCGCAGCTTTCCAATCGTGGTTATTCAAAGTTTTCCGTGCTTCACTCTTTTGGCCCTTTCACCGACCTTTGCACTTGACATTAAATCCATTACAGCTTAATTTTGTGTTTGTAATCTGTTCTGTTGCCTGATCAACTTATTAACCTAAGCCCTAACCTTCTGGAGGGATTTAACTATGGGAGAACGGGACGACCTTGCACATCTGGATGG
>CAYQWO010000243.1:0-3834 GCA_964421095.1 uncultured Syntrophaceae bacterium | reverse complement strand
ATAACAGACCCATGGTCATGAAAATCCATAGATTTCTGGGAGCCTCTCTCCATATGGTTTTAGTTAGCATTTGGCCACCTCGCTCCATATGGTATCACATAAATTAAATTTGTGCTACCAAAATTAAAAAAATTTTGCTTCCGCAGTTTTCCGGTCGCAATTAAGGAAAGTTTTCCGTGCTTCACTCCTTTGGGTCCAACTCATCGATCATCGATCTTTCTACTTGACATTACATCCATTACAGCTTAATTTTGTGGCTGTAATCTGTTTCGTCGCCTGATCAACCTATTAACTCAAGCCCTAACCTTCTGGAGGGATTTAACTATGGGAGAAGGGGATGACCTGGCATATCTGGATGGTATAGCCCAGGCTGAATTGGTGCGCCAGAAAAAGGTTAAGCCAATTGAACTGGTGGAGGCGGCCATCGAGCGCATCGAGAATCTAAACCCAAGCCTCAACGCCGTCATCACTCCTATGTATGAATACGCCCGCGAACGGGCAGCGGGTCCAGTTCCAGAAGGGCCTTTTGCCGGCGTGCCCTTCTTACTCAAGGACTTCTTAGCAGAATTCGCTGGGGTCCGCTTCACCGAAGGCACTGCTTTTCTGCGCGACTACGTACCGAAAGAAGACAGCGAATTAGTGAAGCGCTATAAGAGGGCCGGTTTGATTATTGTGGGAAAGACCAATACGCCAGAACTCGCCATCGGTGTTACTACCGAACCCCATCTCTTTGGACCCACCCACAACCCATGGGATACGGACCGCACGGCGGGGGGATCCAGCGGGGGTTCGGCTGCGGCCGTGGCGGCTCGGATGGTTCCCATGGCCCACGGGAACGATGCGGGGGGTTCCATTCGCATACCCGCATCCTGCTGTGGGGTCTTCGGTCTCAAGCCCACGCGCGGGCGCAACCCTCTGGGACCTTACTACGGCGATATCTTCACGGGTTTGGCGGCGGAGCATGCTCTCACCCTATCCGTGCGGGACAGCGCGGCCCTTCTTGACGCCACATTGGGTCCGGAACTGGGCGATCCTTACTGGGCACCGCCTCCAGAGCGTCCTTTTCTTCAGGAGGTGGGCGCAAAACCGGGCCGGCTGCGCATCGCCTTCACCAGTCGGACTCCCTTAGGCACGGACGTACACCCCGACTGTGTGGCCGCCGTGCAGGAAGCGGCAGCCCTCTGCGCTGAATTCGGTCACGAGGTCATTGAGGCCGCCCCAGCTTTCAATGCTGAATTGCTATGGCAATCCTTCACTACCATCCTTTCAGCAGGTTTTGCCTGGGGCATCGCCGATTGGGCCCGGAGGATTGGCCGAACGCCTACCCCGGAATTCTTTGAGCCCTTCGTCTGGTCTTTTACGCAAAGAGGACGTCAGCTCAGCGCGGCAGAGTATCTTCTGGCTCTGCAGGACTTGCAGAAATTGACGCGGGACATTGCTCGATTCTTTGCGGACTATGACGTCTGGCTCACGCCCACATTGGGTGAACCGCCTGTACGCTTGGGCACCTTCAAGTTTTCGGGGGGGGACCCTTTTGCCTTGCGCAGGCGCATGGCCACCTTTTCACCGTTCACCTACATCAGCAATGCCACTGGCCAGCCAGCGATGTCCGTGCCGCTCTATTGGAATGGTACAGGCCTGCCTGTGGGAACCCACTTCGTTGGGCGCTTTGGGGATGAGGCTACCCTGTTTCGGCTTGCGGCCCAGCTGGAAGAGGCACGCCCATGGGCGAAGCGGCGTCCGCCCTGCTGAAAGACACCGGCGATACCTTTGGGAAAAAACTCTTACCCTTTCTGGCTGATGAATTGGCGCAGCTGAGCGGTTGAGGCCTTCCCGGCATCGACCATCATGCGGATATCGTTCTGGAAAGTGAATAAGCGCATTCCCTTTCCCAGCCATTCCTTCGCCTGGTCAAAATCCGTCAGATGAATCCCGGGAGCAACCCCGTGTTTCTGGCAAACGGCAATGACCCGCTCGTAGGCTTCCACCATTTGCGGATGTTTCAACTGACCCACGATGCCCAGGGAAAGAGATAGGTCTTGGGGCCCGATCATGACCGCGTCAACGCCTGGGATGGAGACCAGTTTCTCGATATTCTCGATCGCTTTCCGGGTTTCTGGCTGGATGACGATCAAAGTGTTGGCATTGGCCCATTCCACGTATTCTTTTTGAGTGGTGCGCCGATGGGCGAGGTGGATGTTACTCATGGAAAGGCCGCGCTGGCCGAGAGGGGCGTAGAGACAGCTGTCCAGAATATGACGAACCTCTTCGGGGGTATCCACATGAGGGCAGATCACCCCCATGGCCCCCACATCCAACGCTCGGGCGAGATAAGGATAAGTGGCCACTGTTACCCGGACAAGGGGTACAATTTCTTCCGTACGGGCCACCGAAAAAATATCTGCCAGCGCCCCGTAGTCGAAGAAACTGTGCTCCGTATCCATGATCAGGTAATCCCACCCAGAGACGGCGTATATCTGGGCAATCTGGGGGGAACGGAAACTGGAAACCATACTACCGATGCAGACCTGACCAGCCTTAAGCGCCTTTTTGACACGATTTTCTTTCAAATCCATCCCCTCTCCTCCGTTAGCCGCAGGCTTCATCCACCAGTTGAATGAGATGCTTTACTTCCACGGGGGAACCCTTCTGGCCCAGTTGGTCCTTCAGCTGCAGCATACAGCCGGGGCAGCCCGTGACCACCACGGAAGCCCCGCTGGCTCGGATGGCCTCCACCTTTCGCTGGCTGATCTGTTTGGAAAGATCATAGTTGTAGAAGCTGAAAGAGCCTCCGCCCCCGCAGCACCACTGCGCATCCCGCATCTCCACAAAATCGACTCCCGCCAGACTCTTCATTACCGCCCGGGGCTGCAACGAAACATTCTGACCGCGGGAGAGATGACAAGGATCATGATAGGTTACTTTCCATAAAGATTCCTGCTCCGTTCTGTTTAATTTAATTTTGTCAGTCAGAAATTCCGAAATGTCCCGAACTTTGGCACTGAAGGCCCCAACCCGCTCCTTCCATTCCTGGCTTTCTCCTTCCACCAGTACTTTATAACTCTCTTTCAGGGCCGTTCCACAGGTGGCGCAGGCGGTGACGACGGCGTCGAGCGGATAGGGGCTGAAAGCCTCTAGGTTCATTTTCAGCAGGTTCAGCCCATTCTCGACGTCGCCGGACATGAAGACCGGAATGCCGCAACAGGTTTGCTTCTTGGGAAATACAACTTCCACTCCATGGCGGCCCAGGACGCGGATGAGCGAGCGGCCGATGGCCGGTTCCACAAAATCGATGAAACAGCCCGAGAACAGTCCCACTCGCAGGGTGGTCGGGCCTTTGTCGGGGCCGATTACCTCAGGGAATTGCTTTCTGAGGGGCATATCGCTAATATCCGGAATCAACCTCCCTTTGCCGAACGCCGAAAGGAAGAAGGGCAGATGCCGAAGTTTCCCGTCCCCTTTCGGAGGAGCAAACATTTGCAAATAGGAGAAAGCCCTCAGGGCTTTTTCAAAGAGAGAACGGTTCTTGAGCAGGTACTTGAAAGCAACCTTCTTGGATAGGGGGAGCCCCCTCCGTTTGGCCAGTTCAGCACGAATTCCCAGGACAAGCTTCACCTGATCCACCCCTGCCGGACAGGCTCCCTTGCAGGTCAAGCACAGGAGACACTTGGAGAAGATGTCTTCCGTATAGGAAGAATAAGGCAGGTCCCCTGCAACCAGGGCTTTGGCAATCTCCGTCTTTCCCCGGGAACTGTAAGTTTCCCGCTGCAGTTCCCGAAATACTGGGCAAACCGCCGCGCATACGCCGCAGCGCGAACATTTCTCTGCTTCTTG
>CAYQWO010000242.1:4076-5820 GCA_964421095.1 uncultured Syntrophaceae bacterium | reverse complement strand
ATTTGGGCCAGCGGGAGGCCGCTTTTCGCATGGTGGAGGAGGCGGCGCGGGCCCTTGGGGACATTGACCTCCTGGTGAACAACGCCGGGATCGTGCGTCTGGGGCCGCTGGTGAGTTTTTCGGAGAAGGACTGGCGGGACCTCTTCCGAGTGAACGTCGACGGGGTCCTCTTCTCCTGCCAGGCGGTGCTCCCCCGGATGATGGCGCGCCGCCGGGGAAATCTCGTTAACATCGCCTCCTGGAACGGGAAGCTCGGGGCACCGAACTTCGGGGCGTACAGCGCCACGAAGTCTGCCGTGATCGGGCTCACGCAGGCGCTGGCTCGGGAGGTGGCCTCCCACGGGATCCGGGTGAATGCGGTCTGCCCGGGGATCGTGGCCGGCACGCCCATGCGGGCCCAGGTGGAACGGGATGGGCAGGCCTTCGGGCTTCCCCCGTCGTCGGAGCGGGCCAAGGGGATTCCCCTGGGACGGCTGGCAGCGCCGGAGGACGTTGCGAATGTGGTGGCCTTCCTGGCCTCGGACGAGGCCGCCTACATGACCGGCCAGGCGATCAATGTCACCGGGGGACTGTGGCTGCACTAAGAGGGAATGTCGAATTTCGCATGTTAGGATCTGGAAAATAACCCTGGCGATAAGCCAGGGCAACCCGTTTCCCATTATCTAAGGGGAAAGGAGAATCTTGCGGTGAAACTACAGAGAGACGAGCTGGAGATGCTGGATGGGAAATGGGGCCGGGCCAAACAAAGAGCCATGGAGATTTTGGTCCAATATGGTGAAGCTCTGGGGGCTGAACGATTTATCGATACCAATAATGTTCATTTGTTCATTGGGTTCCACCCTTACCCGGAGATGGTTACCCCCCAAGATGCGGATGAGTTGGTTTCCAAGTTCCTTCTGGATACGGACGAAAAGATTATCGTCGATTATATCCAGACCTTCAATACCACTCATATCTGGGCCATCGACTTAGAGCGGTGGCGGGTGATGGACGCGCCGAAAGAACTTCATGATCTCATGGAGATGATCCGGCAATACTGTATTCGGACTGGAATCAGCCTTACAGCGACTTGCACCCCTTACCAAGTTGGAAACCTCCCTTTAAGGGGTGAACCTTGTGCTTGGACCGAATCTTCCGCCGTTCCTTTCTGCAATGCCGTCCTGGGGGCGCGTACCAACACCGAAGGCGCTCACAGTGCCTTTCCCATTGCCCTTACCGGAAAAGTTCCCCTCTCGGGATTTCATTTAGATGAAAACCGCCTGGGAACTCATTTGATTCATGTGGAACTCGCCCTGGATACGGTATTCGAGTGGAACTTACTTGGCTACTTCGTTGGTGAAGGAGCGCAGCTCTCAGTGCCGGTCTATGACTTGAAGGTTCGAGGAGTCCCCAACCTCAGTATGCTTAAAGCCCTAAATGCCGCTGGCGCTTCTTCCGGAGGTATTCAAATGTACCACATCCTGGGGCTGACTCCTGAGGCTCCCAGCCTGAAAGTTGCTCTTGGTGGGAAGAAACCCAGGGCAGTACTCAGGTACGGAAAGAGAGAGCGGAGGAAGACTTACCAAAATTTAAATTCGGCTGATAATGAAGAAGTAGACTTAATCAATATTGGATGTCCTCACTATTCCCTGGAGCAGCTGCGGAAGGTGGCCCGGTTGCTGCAGGGCAAGAAAGTCCACGAAAATGTCGCCCTTTGGATATGGACCGCCCATCAAATCAAAGACCTTGCGGACCGCAATGGTTA
>CAYQWO010000242.1:0-3976 GCA_964421095.1 uncultured Syntrophaceae bacterium | reverse complement strand
GGAGAGGCTCTGGTGACCAGACAGACCATCTCCACCTGGGGCGGCGTTGATGCGCGAAATGGGATAATTACCGAAAGGAGACACGAGCTGAGAGGCCAAAGTTTTGCGGAAAAAGTTCTGGTCTTCCCCGCAGCCAAAGGATCTTCCGGTTGGTCCACAGTGGCTCAGATCATCCGCTTGGCGGGAAAAGCACCCAAGGCCTTGATCATTCGGGAGATAAACTCTCTGACCGGTATTGGTGCTGTGGTGATGCGGGTACCTACGGTTACAGATTTAGATCAAGATCCGATGGAGACGATTGCGACCGGGGATTGGGTGAAGGTCGATGCCGATCGAGGGTTGGTTGAAGTGATCAAAAAAGGTAGAAAAGGAGAGCCCCGCAAAAGGAATAAGTAAAAGGTACTGGCAATATCTTCGCCCCCCTTTGAGAGGCATGGGGGTTGATCGAGGTGCCCTTAGAGACCGTTTGGGTAGCCAAAGGAGATAAGAAAAAATGTCCTAACGGCGTTGTCGCGGGTCGGACCAATATAAGTTATTGATGGCCGACCCCGGGCAAACTTCAATTGGGAATCCTCCAACTGGGCACCTGGCCGAAACCATCGCAGATGGGCGCTGTGCCACTTCATGGCCGAAGTTCCGTTGGCTCCCCAACAGATTCATATGTGTCCTCCCATGGATGCCATAAAAGAATGTGCTAAAGTATATTAATAGAATTGGTGAATTATTGGGATCCAAATGGAAACTGAAAAACTCCATCGTGCCTGGTTATTCTTTGGCGGGTTGAAAACGATTGTCAAATCGAGGTTTCTTACCAAACGTCCTTTTTTCATCTCCCATTTAATAACCACCCGCTGTTTCGCCAGATGTCCCACCTGTCTATGGCGAGGGGACACCCCTGAAGAGAGCGATACTGCCAAAATCATCAATTTCTACCACCAGGCAAAAAAATCGGGATTTGTTTCCACCACCTTCTGGGGTGGCGAACCGCTGCTGCGTGAGGATATATTTGAAATTCTAAAAGCTTGCCAGAATTTAGGTTTCGTAACCGGTCTGATTACCAATGGCTACTTCTTACCGCGATATGCTCGCCTTTTAGCCCGATCTCTGGACTTTTTAATTGCTTCCATCGATATCCCCAATGAAGCACATGATCAATTACGGGGGGTAGATGGAATGTATAGGAATGTAATTTTGGGTATCGAGCAAGTAAAATATGAAAACCCCCGCCTGAAGGTATTCATCAATTCGGTCATCAGCCAGTTAAATTATTCTTATGTTGAACAACTCGCCCGCTTGGCGGAAGAACTTTCTTCCTCCATTACCTTTGAATCCGTGAATCAAGGCCCGGTAGAGTTCGCCCGCAAGGAAGGCCAAACACTCGTGGCTTTACGACTTCCTCTGGAGAAAGAAAAACAAATTTTTGGCTTCATCCAGCGATTAAAGCAGACGCATTCATCCATTAATAATTCAAAAAGTTACTTGCGTCTATTTCAGGGGGGAGATGTGAGGTATCACTGCCATGCCCCAAAGATTTGCCTTCGGGTAGAACCGGATGGGAGTGTCACAAATTGCCAGGATCGCCCTCATCCCATTGGAAATGTGTATAAGGAAAAACTATCTTCGATTCTTGAATCCCCTCGGCTGAAATGGCTGCAAAAGAAAGCCGAGGCCTGCTCGTCGTGTGTGGATACTGGAGCCATTGAATCCTCCCTATTCTGGGATTTCAACCTGGAAGTAATGGCCAATACCCTGAGGTTTTTTGTAAAGTAAAATTTGGCCTCCGCATTCTGTTTCTCGTTGACACCCCATCTCAGCAATTCATATGATTGAGAGCGACCGACTGTCTTCTGATCTCCTGATGGATACTGGAGGTGGCGCATGAAAGAACTCTCTGAGAAAGTTCGTTCCGTGGCCCTGGATGCGGGGGCGGACATGGTAGGTTTTGCTCCGGTGGAGCGATTTGCCAATGGGCCTGAAAAGACCCGTCCAAACTACTACATGTCGCGTGCCCGCAGTGTGGTGGTAATCGCCATTGGCTTTCCGCGGAGTATCGGCGAGGTTTGGGGCACCTTCGCCGAAGAGGGCACCTTGCCGGGACCCTACATGTGGTTCGGCTTCGCCTACCTCAACTGGGAGTTATCGCGGGTGGCTTTGAAAGTGGCTAAAAAGCTCGAAGGTTATGGCTACCGGAGCCTGCCCATTCCCCCGGCGCACACGCTGGTGCAATACCGATATTACGAATACTTTGACCAGTGGAATCGCTACCTGGGCGACTTCTCCCATAAGCATGCGGCCCTTGCGGCCGGACTGGGAACATTCGGCTGGAGCAACCTGTTCCTCACTCCATCTTATGGCGCCCGACAGCGGCTCATCTCTGTAATTACTGAAGCACCGCTGGAAGCTGGAGAGTTGATGGCCGGGGAAGAACTCTGTCAGCCAAAATTATGCGACTATGCCTGCGTGCAGACCTGTCCCATCGGTGCCCTTAGCAAAGAGGAGTTTCAAGAGTTCACCATGGATGGACGCACCTATCGTTATGGCGCGCTCGACCACATGCGCTGCCGCTGGTGCCTGGATGGCTTTACACAAGGATCGGGAAGCCGCACTCACTTTGAGCCCCCACAGAAACTGGTGCAGGCCGACTTCGCGCGCGCCGCGGCGAGACGGGAGATCCCGGACAAAGGGCTTTATCTCATGGCCTTTATCGACTTCTGCGGCAAGTGCATGCATCAATGCCCCAGCCCGGAATTCCAATACGTCCCTCGACCCATCGAGCGCCTCCAGGGGCAAACAGGGTGTCGCTATCTGCCCTCGGGAAAACGGACGCCTCGATAGGCGGCCGAGTCTATTTCAGATAAGCGGAGTTGGTTAACAATTTAACTATGTCCCGTTTTTTTCCACAAGCAGGGCAAAGGCGTGATCGTCAATATGTCTGCCCTGGCGGGGCACTGGAGGGCATCGCTGGCCGGTGTCCAATACGTAGCAGCCAAGGCCGGGATGGAAGGGCTGATCCGGCAATTGGCCTATGATTGGGGGGAAGTCGGGAATCCGGGTGAATGCCATCGCCCCCACCGTCCCTGCGCTCAATCGGAATGGATTTGGGGGAATTTTATTCCCCCAAATAGGACCGGCGGACATCATCATGGGAAAGAAGATTGGCGCAGGTGTCCTCCAGGACAATTTCCCCGAGTTCCATCACATATCCATAGCTGGAAATCGATAAGGCCATACTGGCATTCTGCTCCACTAAAAAAATCGTGGTGCCGCTGGCGTTGATTTCCTGGATCACTTTGTATATTTCCTCTACCAAAATGGGGGCCAGCCCCAGAGAGGGCTCGTCCATAAGCAAAAGCCTGGGGCGGGACATCAAAGCTCTGCCGATGGCCAGCATCTGCTGTTCTCCCCCACTTAGGGTTCCAGCTTGCTGGTTTTTTCTGTTTTTCAGTATGGCGAAAATGGCGTATATCTTTTCCATATCTTCGGCGATCGCCTTTTTGTCCCTACGAATATAAGCTCCCAGTTCGAGGTTCTTCTTGACACTCAAAAAAGGAAAGATTTCTCTTCCCTGGGGGACCTGGGAGATGCCCAATTTCACGATTTCATCCGCAGAAAGCCGGTCGATCCGCTTCCCCGAGAAAAAAATCTCCCCCCGGGAAGGATTGAATACCCCGGAGATCGTGTTGATGAGCGTGGTCTTACCTGCTCCATTGGCCCCGAGGAGGCAGACAATATCTTCCTCTTTTACCTCCAGCGACACCATATTCAGGGCCTTGATGCTTCCATAATACATCTCTATCTGCTCGACCTTAAGCAAATTTCCTCCTTTTCCCCAGGTAGGCCTCAATGACCCTTTCATCTTTTTTGATCTCCATCGGCTCTCCTTCCGCAATTTTCTCCCCATAGTCCAGGACAGAAATCAGATCAGAAACCTGCATGACCCACTTGATGTCATGTTCGACCAGAAGGATGGTAATTC
>CAYQWO010000241.1:0-5827 GCA_964421095.1 uncultured Syntrophaceae bacterium | reverse complement strand
CGCGCCTCCCAATCTGCCCCAATCCAATGATGCCCAAAGTTTTACCCTGGAGCTCCATTCCCCAGAACTCTGGCCGGCGCCATCCCTCTTTTCTCATCTCTGCCCATGCCTGGGGGATTTGCCGCGCTAAAGCTAAAATGAGACCAAAGGTGAACTCTGCGACCGTATCTGAATTTATTCCCGGGGTATTGGTTACTAAAATTCCCAGGTCGGTGGCCGCATTCACGTCAACGTGATTAAATCCCACACCCTGGCAGGCAATGATGGTCAGGCGGGAAGCGCTCTCCATAATCTGCCGGGTGACCGGAGGCAACCCAAGAATCAGGGCGTCCGCCCTCCGCACCTCGGAAAGGAAGAGCTCATCCACCTGGTCCGGGATGACCTTGACTATAACCTGCGCATCTTCAAGCAACTTCACCTGCTCTGGAAGCCAGGAGGCCGCGGAGATGACTGCTTTCTTCTTCCTTTCTTCCACGATGATCCCTTTTTGCCTATATCTTTCTAATCGGCTTGTTCGAATATTGGGCCCACCCGGATTGCCATAGGCTTAGAGAAATCTCAAGGGGCAGCAAAATGGCGGCGATCCCTTTCATGACCGCACGCCCTTTCATGGTCGCATCTGACCTTTTAACTATCTATCCCCGGCGATTTCGAAAAGGCCACTCAACCAAAGATATCATAAAGAATCGTCCCCTCAGCCTGGGCCGGCGCTGGGATGTTGATTCCATAGCTGATGGTAGGGGCGATGTCGATTAAGCGGATGGGCTGGGGCCGCCGCCAGCCCTTGCGGACCCCCGCGCCTCTGAAGACATACATCGCCTCGATGGTCCCCATACCCAGCTTCGCATTGGGGAGGACTGTGGAGTGAATCGAGGCGAAATGGGGTTTCTCAAAATTCACCGGGGGCACCCGAATCGTTCCCGAGGCTTCGTAGTGGGGATCGAGAATGTAGATGACATCCCCGGCGTTGGGGCCACAATGCAATAAGGGTTCAGCTTCTTCCCGCTTCAAAGCAAGAATCACGGGGTGCTCTCCCGTTTTCGGATCAACCGTATTGTAAAGCAATCGAATGATCTCCTCGCGCACTTGCTCATATTCCTTTCCCGGCTCGACAATCCCATCAGGGTCTCTTCCTTTTAGATTGACGTAGATCTGGATGGCCCAGCCGTACTGGGCAAAAGCCTTCGTCTTAGACCAGTCCGGCTCGCGAAGGTTTTCCACTTCCCCTCTTTCATTCATGCGCGTCTTGAGGGTAACCAGACCGGCATTGATTAAAACGTCATTGATCAGAAACTCCTGGACTCCGGGCAGATGGCCATGATCAGAGACCACGGCCACCAGCGTCTCTGCCGGAGCATGCCGCAATATCGTTCCCACCAGGCGGTCGGCCACCGCGTAAGTTGTCTCTATAATCTTCCACTTTCTATCCGCTGTTTTCTCATCATAATAAACTCCAACGGGGTCGAAGTGCCAGAACTGATGCTTGGCGAAATCAATGGCATGCCACTGCATGGCAAAAAAATCCCAGGGATAATTCTCAAAGACGAAGGAGGCGTATTTCTCCATCAAGGCGGTATGGTACTCCATCTCCTCCACCCAAGTCTCCTCGTTGGTCCAGCCGAAGATGTATGGCTGGAGGCCGATGTATTCAATGAAAGGACCGCATTCTTTGATCAATTTTTTTTCCAGGGAACGGGGATGAGCGAAGCCCTCCGTGGGATAGACCTGGGAACAATACAGCCTGATTTTCTTGGCGTCCGGGGAAAGCTCGATGAGTTTCATCCGAAAAGCGGCATGACATTTTTTCTCGGGCCCATCGAAGTAGGCTGTGATCATGTCCGACCATTCATTTTCAGCAAGACTGGCCACAACTTTTTTAACATCTTTTTGCAGAGAAATAAAAAGGCGATCATATCCTTTTCCTGCTGAGTTGATCAGCAGAAGATGAAAGGGAACATCCCCCGCCCCGGGAGCAATGACGATCGTTTCTTCCAGGGCAGGCGAGCGACTCGGGGGTAAATTCACCCAACCGCGCTGCGGCCTAAATTCTATTTTGATGGCGCGAGTGTAATGATCCGAAGAGTAAATCCGCGATGGATGCACAGCCACGGCGCTGCTTCCCCAGTAATGATCCACAACTCCTGCGGGCGCGCAATGGCCATCGATCTGGTAACCATGCTTCAGCCGGGGTGGCCAGGTACCGGGATACTTAAAAAGAAAGGCTTTCTTTCCCACACGCTCCACAACCTGCCAAAGGTGTTCGGCCTTGCAAAATTGAGAATTGAAACCCGTGTGCACCACATCCAGCGGCTCTCCGGGAACGTGGATCGTCATGTCATAAATCCCACTCGTTCCCGGGTACGCTCCCGTCTGAATGACAGACCAATTTGGCTGCGTCGCCGTCGGATACTCTGACCAAGCGCAACCATAGCTCCCCTCCTGCATAAGCTTTTTGAAGGTGGGCATCTTGCCTTCTTTAACGAAGCGCTCCACAAAAGGCAGAATCATCCCATCCAGACCGATGAGCATGGCCTTTTTCGCCTTCTTGGGAGCCTTTGTCTTTTTCATCGAATCCTCCGTGGCGATAAATACTAATAAATCTAATTGCGGATGTAGGCCGAGGTAAATTCTTTTCCGTTTTCGGCCCCTATGTCTCTGTGCTCTCTGTCTCCTCGGTGGCTAAATAGTTTCCGGAATTAGAAAATCTGCCTTCTGAAATCCGAAATCAAAAGTTGGCTGCCCAAATGCTAAAATGGCAAATTGGCTTTGTCAATACGAAAAAGGCCACAAATTGCGGATTTTTAATTCCGCAATCCGCAATCGAAAGTTGCCTTGGGGTAGGCAACGAAAAAGACTGTTGACAATCAGCGCTTAGAATATTATAAAAACACCATCTGATCGTAGAGAATACCCTTATCGTCTCAGATGGCCTTAAACCCGGTTCCTGCTGTTAGATCGCCCTTTCAATAACTTCCAGCAATGGCTCATAGCATGGGGAGCGCGGAAAGGAGGTGATAGATTTCTGACTCAAGCCTGAGGGAACTATGTATGTCCAAATCAGGATCACGAAAGGAGGAAGGCAGATGAATAAGAGCATGTCCAAAGTACTGGGTATTTTTGCGGCTGTAATTTTAATTTTCTCTTGTAGTGCCACCCTTTCATGGGCTGAATCCTTTTTGGATGTGGCCAAACAAACGGGCGTTGAGATTACCCGAGAGGGGAATGCTTGGGTATGGAAAAAGCATGGGGGAGTCACGAAACCTCAAGGGCCACTTGCGGAGAAAAAGGTTGGCATTATCGCCGCCAGTGAGTTCAGCGATTTCCAAGCCTATTACCTTTACTCGTACATCGGGGAATTTGGGGGAAAACTGGAGTTCCTTCCCGTAGACTGGGTCAAGTGGAAATTCACGAGGCCGAACCTTCCGACCAAGGGCGTCCGGGGCATGTGGGATTTAGGCCTCGATCCCTTTCATTTCCGTCCCGGAAAATGGACTACTAAGAAACTGGCTGAGGCGAACCCGAAGGATTACCAGGCTCTGATTGTCTTGGGTGGGCACTCTGCAGATGTGATAGTGTCAGAGGATAAAGTCATAAACTTTATCAAAGAGGCCTATGCCCACGGTGCTGTGCTGGGAGCCATCGGTGCTGGTTCTATGCCATACATTCGGGCGGGCCTTATGGACGGGAAGAAGGCAACGGGTGACGCGTTGGTCGAGTTCATGATCCGGAAGATCGGTACCTTTGTCTCCGGATCCGTCGTGACTGACGGCAAGCTCATTACCGCTGGCGATACCGTGGATACCCCCGCCTTTGTCCGCGAGCTCTGCAAAGCCTTTGACCCTAAATTCCAGGATCCCAGGAAAGGGGCGATGGCTGGAAAAAGAATCCTGGTCATTGCCGGAGAGGATTTTGAGGACATCGAGCTTTGCGTCCCCGTCATGGAGTTTCTTTACCGGGGCGCAATCGTCACTCTGGCCACATTTCCGGCTCCGCTGCAATCTCGGCCTGGAGGCCTCAACGTGGTACAGGGGAATATTGGCATGACAGTTCCCCTGCAGGAGATCCCTCTGACATACTACAAGATCAAACCACTTTCTCAAGTGAGCCTGGATGAGTTTGACGCGCTTATGATCCCCGGTGGATTCTGTCCCTGGAATATGATTGCGGCTCGCGAACCCATAGAATTTCTCAAGAAGGCCGACGCGGCCGGGAAGGTTATGGCTTACATCTGCCATGGCCCCATAGCGATGGCTGCGGCTGACCTGGTTAAAGGAAAGAAAATCGCCGGGGTGCGGGCCTGTATAGATGCCTTAAGGATCATGGGTGCCGAATACACCTGGGATTGGTCAGCCACTGTTGACGGAAAGCATGCCACCGGCCGTACGCCGCCCGATGTCCCCGAGTTCATGGATGCGATAAACGTCGCGCTCGAGATGAAATGACCGGATGGCTTTTCAACTGTCTTCTCGACAGGCTGGATAAAAAAGCGGAGAAGCGATCAGGAGTTTTTAGATCTGGGAGGCATAGGCCTCCCAGATCGTTTTTGAGACCATTACCCCTTTTTAAGGGGTGCCCATCCCCAATTTTCGCTTCCCATACTTATATTGTGGCCTAGGCGCAAGGGCCCTTTTTAACCTTGACAACGTTTTTCCTTATGTTATCAATAGACTGATCTTTTAAGAATAGCTCCCATTTTCTGCCAAAGGAGGAAGTATCCCCATGAAAGCGCGCGCCAAAAGGGCCATGATTATCGGGATTGACTGCATGATCCAGCCCATCGTTGAGAGGTTAATGAAGGGCGGAAGGCTCCCGAACATTAAAAAGCTGATGAGGCAGGGAACCACGACCGCTGCCTGGGGAGAGTATCCGACGGCAACCCAGCCCAACTGGAATGTCATCCAGACCGGTGCCTATCCAGGAACCAGCGGAATCTATGATATGACCATCCATCTACCGGGAGAGCCCCTGGATGTCGTGCACTCGGCCTTTGACAGCAAATTCAACCGGGCACAGACACTTTGGCAGGTGATGGATAAGCTGGGGAAAAAAGTTTTCCTGTTCAAGTACCCGGGGACCTGGCCCCCGAAATTAAAGAATGGCTACCAGGTCGATGGACACTGTGCCCCCTCTGGTTTGATCCAGTTTTATTGGGGAAGTTCTAAAGTCGCCGTCCACCCCAACCGGTGCTATACCACCGATGAATACCGCGCCGCCAATAAAATCGCCTTCCAGCCAGCCAGAGAATGGACCCAAATGCCGGAAAGTGCTTCTCCTCCCCTGGAATCTGAAATCGCCGTCGTCCCCGGCCCCGGGGAAGTAAAATACCATCTCTTACTCATTGACTCCGCCGGCAAGGGCTATGATCAGGTCGTCATATCGCCGCAGCGCGATGCTTCCCGGGCTGTCGCCACCCTGAAAGTCGGTCAATATAGCGATTTTATCATTGCCCGCTTTCAGATTCCGGGCCAACCTATCTCCGGGAGTTTCCGCATGAAATTAATGGAGCTCAGCCCGGACGCCAGGCATTTCAAACTCTTCGTCAGCCAGGTCTATCCGGCTGAAAAGTTCACCTACCCCAGGTCTCTTTCCCAGGAATTACTCAAAGTGTGCGGACCCTTTCTCGAATACACGGGCATGCAGCCCTTATATCTCGGATGGATCGATGATCAGACTTTTATGGATACCATAGAGTATCATACCCAGTGGGTGCAAAAAGCAGTCAACTATGTTCTTTCCAAATATAAATGGGACCTGTTCATGATGCAGTGGCATCCCATCGATTTTTCCGAGCACCAGTTTTTCCAGTGGGACCCGGCCTGTTTTGCCT
>CAYQWO010000240.1:0-5850 GCA_964421095.1 uncultured Syntrophaceae bacterium | reverse complement strand
TGTGGGCCAATTGGGCTCCCCGATGGGCCAGGAAGATGCTGGGAATGCCGGCCAAAACCCAGCCTAAGGTGTGCACGTAACCCAAGGCAAAGCGAGGAAGATGAGGGTTGCCAAAACCGTTGATGATATAGCCTCCCGTGCCCACCAGGGAAGCGAAGAAGACGAAAGCGATGGAAATGCCTACAGCCCGGTGGATGGGAATGCCTAAAAATCGAACCAACAAGGGGATGGCGACCACCCCCCCGCCCAGGGCGAAAAAGCCGGAGAATAATCCTACCAATAAGCCGATGATTAACGTGGGAAAAGACCGGGGCGATGAATGTTTTTCAGATTCCTCCGGTCCCTTTCCCTGTAAGAGCATCTGCCCCGAGAGGATGATCAGCAGCGACCCAAAAAGTGTCTTGAGCAATGGCCCTTGCAAAAGGGTCGCCAGGGTTGAACCCAAGAATGATCCCAGGATGCCAGGGATAGCCAATAAAAAAACCACCCGCCAATTGACGTTGCCGATCTTGGCATGGGCCCAGGAACTGGAGAGGGAAGTGGGGATGATGATTGCCAGGCTGGTTCCGAAGGACAGGTGCACGATGACCTCCGGCGAAATGTGCATCGCCGGAAAAGCCCAGTAGTGCAGGAGAGGGATCATGATGGCTCCTCCCCCCACGCCGAGAAATCCGCCCACGAAACCCACGGCCATCCCGATGACAATGAACTGAAAAATATTGAAAAAAGATATTTCCATTATCACCGGATTCCCCCCACCCCATTCTTCTCCCCATGGAGAAAGGAGAGAACCCTCCAAAAAAATAAATCCCGGATTTCACCGGGATTCAGACGGTAGAGAGAAACCCCCAGACTCCTCCGCTCTTAGGCCTCTTCTTCCTCCATGTTACTTGCGTAAGCTAAACCACGGTATTTGAGGTCTTCTTCGGCTTTCTTCTGGAGGACCATCTCCTTTTCTATCTTCGATTGGCAATTGACGCAGTACTTGGCCAGGGGCATTACCTTCAGCCGGCCCTGGCCGATCTTATCTCCGCATTCCTCGCATATCCCGTAGGTGCCCTCTTTCAATTTATCCAGGGCCTCATTAATGGCCAAAAGCTTTTCTTTGTCGCGGTCTGTGAGCAGGAGGGAAAGTTCCCGGTCGCGTTCATCCCCGGCCTGATCGACCAAGTCTCCGATTTCACTTGAGGCGGTTAAGGATTCGGGGATGCGGGTGCCAGAAATCTCCGAGAGCAGCTTCTCCCGCATATCCAGTAGCAACTTCCTGGTGGCCGTTTCCTCATCTTCTAGGGGAAGAGTTCTGATGGGCTCTTTAGGCTTCAAAGCTGGTTTTAAAACCGATTTTATGGGTTTTTTAACCAGTTTTTTTCTGGGCGGTTTGGCAATTTTTTTCTTGGCCTTGAGTGCCTTCAGTTTTGGAAGCGGCTTTTTAGCTGGGGCCTTTTTCTTTTTCTTCTCTGGCTTGCGTGTGGCCATCAGAGGCTTCCTCCCTTCCGGGGAAATGTGCCTCAAAGCAATAAAGTTTTCTTAGTTTACAGAATATCTATATCTTGTCAAGGCAAATTTTCAGGGAAAATTTTTCCGAATTTCGGACTGGTTCTCAGCAATTTTTCCAAAGGATTCGGCAAGCAAGGGCCCGGACCGAAAATATTTGAGGCCTGAAAGGCTAATGCAATTAATCTGCCCCTGTAACAGTCTGCGGGTTAACCATTTGCGGCCAGGCAATAGTTCCGATGGCCCCATCTGCCGACGCAAAAAAAGACCTACCCTTCCCCAGGTTAAGATTCCAATTGAACGCTTCCTTCTAATTTTGGTAAAATCCGGCATGCAAAAGCCTTACTCATGGCGGAGAGCAGTATCGCTTCCTACCTTAGAGGAGAAAAACCATGCCAGGAAAGTTCTTCGATGATTTTGTTGTAGGCGAGGAATATATAACGCCCAGCCGCACCTTGACCGAAACCGATGTGGTTATGTTTGCGGCTATGAGCGGGGACTATAACGAACTGCACACCAGTGAAACCTTCGGGAAGAGCACCCAGTTTAGAAGCAGAATTGGCCATGGACTGCTGGGGCTGGCTGTTTCTCACGGATTATTTTTCCGCCTGGGACTGGTAGAAGGGACGGCCATTGCCTTTTTGGGGATTGATTCCTGGAGGTTTGACGCCCCTTTCTTTTTGGGTGATACGATTCGCGTCAAGGTGAAAGTAGCCGAGAAAAAAGTGAGTCAGAGTAAACCTGACCGGGGGGTCATAAAATTTTTCTTTGAAGTGATCAAAGAAGATGGAGCGCTGATTCAATCCGGGTATAAAACCATAATGGTTAAACGCAAGCCGGTCTGATCCAAAGGGATAGAAAAGGGATAAGGGAATGGCCAGTAAGATCATGACGGCTACAGAAGCCGTTAAATTAATCAGGGAAGGGGATACCGTTTCCGTTTGTGGAATCATTGGCGTCCCCTTTTATACTTCAAAGTTTCCAGTATCGTCAAAAAATCGCAGGGGGAGAACGAGATAGGTCATCATGGCCAGAAAGAAACAGAGGGGCGTGGAAAGACCAACGCAAGCAGTCGTGAACCTGAGGGCGATTTCCGATAATATTGTGCAAATTCGCCAAAGGATCGGAGACCGAAGGGAGCTGATGGCCGTGGTCAAGGCTGACGCCTATGGGCATGGGGCAGCGCAGGTCAGCCGGGCGGCCATTCGCAGCGGGGCCACCTGTCTGGGAGTCTCTTCGCCGGAAGAGGGGGAGGAGCTCCGGAAAGCTGGAATTTCGATCCCCATCATGGTTTTGGGTTTGATTCAGCCCGAGGAAGCCTACAAATCTATCGGTCTCAAGCTGGAGCAAACTATCTGCTCCCTGGAACTGGCTGCGGCCCTGGATCAGGAAGCCCGGAAAGCATCGACCTGGGTCAATGTGCATGTGAAAGTTGATACCGGAATGGGTCGGATCGGCATTCTCCCCGAGGATACCCTGGCCTTTGTTCGCCGGATCCGTCGATTTAAGAACCTGAATTTGACGGGAATC
The DNA here is from genome assembly GCA_964421095.1 of uncultured Syntrophaceae bacterium. Lineage (GTDB taxonomy): Bacteria > Desulfobacterota > SM23-61 > SM23-61 > SM23-61 > CAYQWO01. Next base: position 2,826 of record CAYQWO010000240.1, on the reverse strand, counting down.
TTTAGCCACTTCTCCTCGGCAGATGATGCGGATAAAACCTTTGCCCGGAGACAGTTGGAAATTTTCAACCGCCTGATCCGGGAAATCGATGCTGCGGGTATTCATATCCCCAAAAAACACATGGCCAACAGCGCGGCCATCCTGGATTTGCCTGAATCTTATCTGGATCTGGTCCGGCCCGGGATCATGATCTACGGTCTGTATCCTTCCCCGCATGTCAGCCGGAGTTTGCCGTTAAGACCGGCCATGAGGCTACGAACAAAAGTTTCCTACGTAAAGTCAGTCCCCGCCGGGACTCCTATCAGTTATGGGTGTACCTTTTTCACCCAGAAAGAGACTCGAGTGGCTACCCTCCCTTTGGGGTACGCAGACGGATACAGCCGGTTGTTGTCCAATCAGGGGACCGTTTGCCTCAAAGGACAGCGCGCCCCCTTAATCGGCCGGGTTTGCATGGATATGTGCCTGGTAGATGTCTCCGGGATAAAGAACGTCCGTGCGGGAGATGAAGTGATCCTCTTCGGCGAAGAAATTTCTGTAGATGAAGTGGCCAGTACCATAGGGACGATTAATTACGAAGTCCTTTGTGGGGTGGGAAAGCGGGTACCCAGGGTCTATGTCGAGGAATGATGAAGCAATTATGCGGACCCGAGAACCTCGCCGTAGAGGTCATAAGAAGTGGCCGCGGTGACCTGAACTTTGACAATCTCCCCTGGCCGGCAGCTCCCTTTGGTCAAGAATGTGATCCCATCCACCTCAGGGGCTTGACCCTGGGTTCTCCCTTCCCATAAAACATCCGAAGACTTCCCTGGCCGCTCCACCAGGACTTCGAGGCAAGAACCGATTTGTTTTTTTTGCTTTTGCAGGGAGATTTGTTTTTGCAGGCGCATGACTTGATGGTACCGTCTGGCCTTGACCCTCTCGGACACTTGCCCTTTCATCGCTGCTGCCGCGGTCCCTTCTTCCTTTGAATAGCGGAAAACTCCCAATCGGTCAAACTGGGCCTCTCGCACAAAGTCCAGAAGCTTCTGGAATCTTTTCTCTGTTTCCCCTGGAAACCCAACCAATAAAGAGGTGCGCAGGGTGATCCCCGGGATCTCCTCCCGCAGCCGGACCAGAAGTTGGCGCACTTCTTTCTCCGAAACCGGCCGGTTCATGGCCCTAAGCAGTCGATCATCGATCTGCTGCAGTGGCAGGTCCAGGTATTTGCAGATCTTTTTTTCCTCCCGCATCAAACCGATCAACTCCGGAGTAATGTGCGCGGGATGAGCGTAGAGCAAGCGAATCCACTTCAGACCTGCGATCCTAGCCAAGCCCTGCAACAGGCAGACCAGATCCGTCCCGTGGCCGAGGTCCCGGCCGTAGTTTGTCGTGTCCTGGGCGATGAGGTTGATTTCCTTGGCGCCCCGCAAGACGGCCTGCTCGACCTCCATGAGAATAGAGGGAAGTGGCCGGCTGCGTAGCTTTCCGCGGATGTTGGGAATCATGCAATAAGAACAGCAGTTGGAACACCCTTCGGCAATTTTTATGTATACGCTTCCCGGGGGGGTGGTTACGAGGCGCGGGGTCCGATGATCATAAAGGTAAGTGGGCTCGCCGATAAAATCTTTTTGGTAAAGTTCCCCCTGAGCGGATTTTTCCAAAAGGTCAGCGATGCGGTGGAACTCGCCCGCTCCCAGAAAAAGATCGACCTCGGGCAGCTCGGCGATCAACTCCCGCCCGTAGCGCTGGGGCAGACAACCCGTAACCACCAGGCGCCGGCATTTCCCTTCTTCCTTGGCCGCCGCCATGGTGAGGATCGTTTCGATGGATTCTTCTTGCGCCTCCCGGATGAAGCTGCAGGTGTTGACGATGACCACATCGGCTTCGTCTTTGGATGAAGGAATCCAACCCTTTTCCTGAAGGAGGCCGAGCATCACCTCGCTGTCCACCAGGTTTTTTGGGCATCCTAAGCTGATCAGGCGCACGGTTTCTTTGGGCGGGCTCACGACAGGACTACTTCTCGGTTCCGCTGGCAGGAGCAGCCCCCGGCATAGGGAATACTTCCACTCCCTTGGGCGGGCTGAAGGTGAAGAGAGAATCGGACAGATTGTTGTCGAATTGAATCTTGGAAAAATTGATTTGGGTAATATTCCCCATCGGGTCCTGGATTTTGGCCTGCAGAATAGAAAAAGTCTCGCGATCGACGAGCAGGAAGAGTTTTTCCAAACTACCCTGGCTCTCCAGCGGGGTCAGCTCCAGGGAATAGTCTGATGCGGGAGTAGGCTCTTTGACAAACTGGGCCTGAAAATCCCGTTGGAGGTTACCGATTCCAGCCAAGAAGGTCGAGGGAGCCTTGGATTGAAAGGCCTGGGCCATCCTGGTCACGATCACCTGTTTGTCTTCGGGGCGGTACGTCCAGAGAGTTTTCCCGTCGGATATAATCTCCTGCTTGGTCGGCTTGCGGTAAATCCAGCGCATCTTCCCGGGTTTCTTAAAGTAAACCATCCCCTCAGCCTGCTGCTTTTTTCCCAGACTTTTGATCAGAGATTCCTGCAGGAAACGGGCTTTGAAGTCTGAATGAATTTCATACTGCTCCTGCACTTTGGCCACAACTTCACCCAGAGAAGGCATCTGGCTCCTGCCAGAAGTAGGCCAGAAGCAGGCCAGCGCCAGCCCTAATAGCCCGGAGCAGATTTTTAAAGACATCCTTTTCATCTTTCACCGCAGAGATCGCCGAGACTGCCGAGATAAAACTAAAATACGAATTCCAAAAGCAAACCTTTAAATTATAGGTTCATCTCCAAATTAGTTGGCCAAATTTTTGATGAAAGCTTGCCAAGGGCCCGG
>CAYQWO010000239.1:0-5887 GCA_964421095.1 uncultured Syntrophaceae bacterium | reverse complement strand
TCGCGCTTCGCCCTGTACACCATGCGGTGCAGGGCTTCGCTTGCCCGGAATGACGGCCTTCTACTGGTCTCAAGAGCTTTACAAGATCCCCAAGAAAACATGTTTGCCCTGCAACAAATCTTTCTCCGCATCACCTGCGAATGGACCTGCCATTCCCGTCGCTTTGTCAAACCTTACATTCTTCCCTGGCGTAATCGTGTGAGATTACACCTATGAAATTAAACCTATTTGATAACTTGAAGATCTCCGGTTTTGAGAAATAACTGGGCAAATCTGGCATTTAAAGCCAAAGAAAAATAACCAGGATTGAAAAAATGGACAGGAAATTGGGAGGTTATGTCTTTGGAGAGAGAGGGAGAGAGAATTAACACGAGGAAAAGACAATGGCGCTGGCACAGAGAATTAACCTCCCCTACGACTTGCTGATAGAAAGGTTAATCGAATTGCCAAGATACCCGAAACTACGTGAAAGACGGAATGGCCAAAAAAGACTATTCGAGCTCTCTGCTGAGCCTGAGGCCATGGCCCGTTCTTAACTCCCGGAATTTCTTTCCCGGCGAAATCTTAAATTCTCATTCATCGCCCCGGTACGGTACCCTTGCAGGTCCAGGGCCACGTAAATGAAGCCGGCATCTTTCAGCAGACGGACGACTTGCTTCCGGAGGCTCTCGTCGAGCAGACGGGGGATCTCCTCGGGTTCCACCTCCACCCTGGCCAATTCTCCGTGGTAGCGAACGCGGATTTGCCGGAATCCCAGGCGGCGCAGATGGTCTTCGGCCTTCTGCACCTGTTCGAGGCGCGGCCGGGTAATTTCCGTACCGTAGGGAAAGCGGGAAGAGAGGCAGGCGAGGGAAGGTTTGTCCCAAGTGGGTAGATTCATCCAGCGACTCAGCTCCCGAACTTCAGCCTTCGTCAGCCCTGCTTCCATCAGGGGGCTGCGCACGCCCAGCTCCCGGGCCGCCTCCATTCCCGGACGGAAATCCCCCATGTCGTCGAGATTGGACCCATCGGCCACGTATTGCAAACCGAGAGCTTCGGCTTTCTCCCGGCAAAGGCTAAAAAGTTCTGTCTTGCAGAAATAGCAGCGCCGGGGGGTGTTGCGGGTGAAGTCGGGCATTTCCATTTCCTTGGAGGAAACCTCCACGTACCGGACGCCCATCTTCTCGGCGATTTCCTTGGCCTGACGGATTTCGATATCTGGGTAGGTGGGCGAACAAGCCAGCAGAGCTATGACTCGGTCCCCCAGCTCCTCATGGGCGAGACGCAGGAGCAACGTACTGTCCACTCCTCCGGAAAAGGCTACCAAAACTGAACCCATGTCTCGCAGGATCTTTCTGGCTTTTCCTAATTTTTCCTGGAGAGACAAAGTCAGGCCGCCGCTTTTTCCTGGGTCGGTTGAGTTCATTCTCCCCTGCTTCTCCATTACCTTGCCTTTCCTTTCTCCGCAGTTCCCGCATCTGCCAACAAGCTGGTACCCAAATATCTCTCCCCCGCATCTGGAAATATGACGACTACGGTTTTCCCCTTCCCGAGTTCCCGGGCGACCTGAAGTGCCCCGAAGGCCGCTGCTCCGGAAGAGATCCCCACTAAGAGTCCTTCTTCTTTGGCCAACCGGCGGGCCGTTTCGGCGGCTTGCTCATCCTGGACGATGATGATTTGGTCAATCACGGTGGTGTTCAAGACATCCGGTACGAAGCCGGCTCCGATTCCTTGGATTCTGTGGGGGCCGGGATTTCCCCCGGAGAGCACGGGGGAGCCGGCGGGTTCTACGGCTACAATCTTCACCTGCTTTAGCTTTTTCTTCAAAACTTCCCCCACGCCGGTGATCGTTCCCCCCGTCCCCACGCTGGCTACCAGGGCGTCGAGTTTGCCCTTGAACTGGGAAAGAATCTCCTGGGCGGTCGCTTCCCGGTGGGCCTGCGGATTCACCGGGTTCTTGAATTGTTGGAGCATGAAAAAATCCGCATTCTTCATAACCATTTCCTCGGCCCGGCGAATGGCCCCTCTCATTCCCTCCTTGCTTGGGGTCATTTCCAGCTCAGCGCCGTAGGCCGCCAAAAGGGCCCTTCGTTCTGCGCTCATCGTTTCCGGCATCGTCAGGATCAGGCGATACCCTTTCACCGCGCAGACCATGGCCAAGCTGATGCCGGTGTTTCCACTCGTCGGCTCGACGATCGTGGTCCCTTTGTGAATTTTCTCTTCTCGTTCTGCCGCCTCAATCATTTTCAGGCAGATACGGTCTTTTACCGAACCGCCCGGGTTGCAGGATTCCAATTTGGCCCAGATCGCGGCATGTTCGTTCGGCGTGAATCGTCCGAGCCGTAGGACCGGGGTGGAGCCGATCAAATCCAGCACGCTCTCCGCTCGCCGCATACCTACCCTCCTGTTGGAACACTCAACCGGCTTAAATTATAACGAATTTGGTAAAGATCTGTCAAAATAAATTACACCGAAAAAAATCAAAAATATTCTCTATTGGCCATTTATAATCTACTTTTTTTATATGATTTAGCTGGATAGAAAAAGCTTGACATTGGGCTTCCGCCTCCTTTAATTATAGGAAAAGAATTTCTCCGCGGAGGAGATGATGGACCCGCAAATGGCTGAAGCTTTCCGCCAGATCCCCTATGGCATTTATGTTTTAACCACCCAGAAGGGTGCGGAACCCTGCGCCATGATCGTCTCCTGGGTCTCGCAGGTTTCCTATTCCCCTCCCCTGCTGACAGTCGCCCTCCGCCGCAATCGACCGGCTCTGCAGGCGATCCGGGAAAGCGGTGCTTTCTCCCTCTCTCTGTTGAGCCGCGAACAGAAACCGTTGGTGGACCGCTTTAAAAAACCGACTTTATCGGGTCAGCTCTCAGACCTTTTCCATCACACCCGCGAAGAGGCTCCTCCCGCCATAGAAGGGGCCTGTGCTTCCTGGGAATGCCACCTTTTCTCCCAGACGGAGGCCGGCGATCATATCCTTCTCATTGGGAAAGTGCGATCAACCATGGTGAACCCGGAGGGCAAACCTCTGACGACCGCTGAATACGGGAAAACCTACATTGGGCAGACCTGAAGAAAGGGGTACAGAATGAAACTCACAGAAAGGGCAGTAAAGGTCCTTGACCTCCTGGAGAAGGAGTACCCGGATGCCCGGGTGACCCTCGATTTCAAAGACCCTCTTCAGCTCCTCATCGCCACCATCTTAGCCGCCCAGTGCACGGATGAACGGGTGAACATTGTTACCAAAGATCTCTTCCAAAAATACCGCCGGGCTGCGGATTTTGCCAGGGCCGACCTGCAAACCCTGGAGGAAGAAATTCGCCCCACGGGCTTTTACCACAATAAAGCCAAAAGCATCCTCGCCTGCTGCCAGAAGATCGTAGACAAATTCAATGGCCAGGTTCCTCAGACGCTGGAAGAACTTACTGCGCTTTCCGGCGTAGGCCGCAAGACGGCCAATATCATCCTCGGGAACGCCTACGGCCAGCAGGCCATCGCCGTGGATACGCATGTGAAAAGGGTGAGCCATCGGCTGGGCTGGGCCAAGTCCGATGACCCCAATAAAATCGAATTTGAGTTAATGGAAGTCATGCCCCGGGGCCGCTGGACTATGGCCTGCCACCAGCTGGTCTTCCACGGAAGGAGGGTATGCACCGCCAAGAATCCCCAGTGCCCCACCTGTCCCGTGAACAAATTGTGTCCGAAGATTGGGGTAACGGCAAAAAAATAGGTGGAGGAACGATGTTCCTGAAACAACTCGAAGTTGGAAATTTTTCTGTCTTTGCGTACCTTCTGGGAGGGGATTCCGGCGGGGACGGATTAGTCATTGACCCGGCCGATGATGTCGATCAGATCCTTGCTCTCGCTGGCCAGCAAAAGATCAACATCAAATACATTGTGAACACCCACGCCCATGTCGACCATGTGATGGGCAATGAAGAGATGAAGCGGAAGACCGGGGCAAAGATCATCATTCATGAAGAGGATGCGCCGCTGCTGACGCGTATCCCCCGAAGTATGCTTATGATGTTCGGAGGCCGGCCTTCTCCCCCGGCTGACCAGACTGTAAAAGACGGAGATTTGATTCAGGTGGGCGGCCTGACCCTCAAAGTCCTGCACACCCCGGGCCACTCTCCGGGAGGAATGTGCCTGCATTTAGATAATGTGGTCTTTACTGGAGATTCCCTATTCGTTGGGGGCGTAGGCCGGACCGACCTGCCCGGCGGCTCCTGGCCGCTCATGCTCCAATCGATTAAAACCAAAATCCTTACCCTCCCGGATGAGACAATAATTTATCCGGGCCACAATTATGGATATGCCCCGACTTCAACCATTAAGAACGAGCGCCTGCACAATCCTTTTCTCCAGTGACCCCTATTCAGCTTACCCTATGAGATTTGATAGCACCACCCCGCGCCGGGAATGATCATAACTTTCGCCTCCACCCCCGCGGGACTTCCATCCATAGGTACGCGCAGCCTTCGCTGGGTAAACTCAATCTTTAAGTCTGACCCCGCCACCACTGGAGTCAGCAACACCTCCGCTTCAATTCATTAACCGTAAGTTCACTCAGAAGCAACGTCCCCCCCATTATAAAATCCACCTCCTTAACGGTAAACCGAGAGAGAAAATCCGCTAACGTGTCCCGGTGCATCGGCCCCCGCCGCTTTCCCCCCGCGAAAATGAGTGGTGTAGAGCTGAATGGCTTCTTTGGCTTGCTGGACCTGCCAGTCGGCAATGTTTTCCCGGGATTGTAGATCCTCCAGAAACAGCCGGAGCGCCTCTGCCGCATCAGCAGGCTTCAGGCGTTTTAAAAATGTGAGATATTGGTTAGCCCAGTAGGCGTAGAAGGTTACACTTTTCTGCGGCACGAGCTTTCGTGAAAGCAGATATTGCTGAAAATCGGGAAGGGTTTGTGAAGGTAACATTTTCTCCCTCTTATAAGTTTTCGTCTATGATATACGGATTCCGCATAATATGATATTACGGACCAATTACGGAAGTCAATAAGATTTTCCTTCAGAATTATTTGCTTTTTTGGTTAAAATATAATACCATGAATCATAAATCACAGGAACAAACTTCTCCCGTATAATAATTGTTGCCGCCGCGCTGCGCGCGTCGGCAACCCCGAGCTAAGCTACCGCTTTTCAGCTCTTTGTTGGCGCTATGAACACAGAACGCTGAAATGATTGGAAAGGGAAATAATAATCGCCTCGCGCGCTGATTCGCGCGGCGCCAACAAATCGCTGAAGCGGTCAGCACTACGCCTGCATGTGCCGCTGCGCGGCCCTGCATGCTCGTGCCGCCGCTTAGCTCGGGGTTAGGTGACTATATATGTTTAATTTTCTCAGGAAAAAAAGAACAGACAAATTCTTATTTGATCAAATTGCAACAATAGCAGGTAAAATTATTGTCAATTCTCTGAAATGTGCGAGTTCTTTAGACTCTAATTTTCAAAGTGTTAGAAGTTATCCATTAGCCCCTCTGGTGTTTAGCCAGATCACTGTCGAATATTTGATGTTATTTATTCATCTGACAGACAGAGTTTTATTTCAACTCTTTGGACCTAAAGACAGAACTCAGTATATAGATCTGTTAGTTGCTCTAATATCCGAGACCTTAAAAGGTGATTCTTTTTCAGAATCTTTCCCCAAATTCAGAAAAACTCTTGATGTTAAAGAAAAAGTCCGTATAAGTCCAACAATGAGAAACAAGGCCGATGATTATATTATTGCAGATGTTTCAATATTCATGGATACCTTCTTTATTGATGAATTGAATATGCGTACCGTAGAATATACGAAGTATAAAAATATAATTCCAATTGAGAATAATTCACCTGAGGGTACCTTATTATGGGAGTTTGGTAAGAATATTTCATTTTGTAATCTATGAT
>CAYQWO010000238.1:0-5891 GCA_964421095.1 uncultured Syntrophaceae bacterium | reverse complement strand
GGGGGCAAGCAAACCCAAAATAGGAGAGAAACCATGACCATCGTTCCCAGGGTGAATAGACCAATCCGATTCGATTTCATCTTTCCAGCCTCCTTTCTCGATTTTTTGATCCCGACGATCTATTAGGTAATAGGGTATTCTGAAAGGTTCCAACCTTCCATGAGGTGGAGATAACCCACCCTGCCAGGGAAGGTTTCATAAGCTTAGGCGACAGGAACGTAACCATTTGCGTGGCTTACCTGAGGAATTTCAGTGGCGAACGCGACTTAAATATATTCGAAGCCAGCGAGCGAGTCAATAAGAATGCTATTTGAGCAGGCTGGGGATCCACAGGGTCAGCATGGGAAAGTAAGTCAGCAGAGCCAGGGTCAAAATCAGGCTGATGAAATAAGGGGGCAATTCAATCAGGACTTCTTTCATGGAAATGCCGGCTACGTTGCTGACCATGAAAAGGGAAAGCCCCATGGGCGGGGTGATCAGTCCGATCATCAAATTGAAGATGATGACCAACCCCAGATGGACCGGGTCAATACCGCAGGCGGCCACGGGAGCTGCCAGCATGGGGATGATGAGCAGGGTGGAAGTGGTGCTGTCAAGGAACATTCCCACCAGGAGGAAAAATAGATTGAGCACCAGGAGCAGGGTCAGGGGATCGCCTTTAAATTTCAAAATCACCTCCTGGACAAGCTGGGGGATTTTCTCCACGGCCAAGATCCAGCCGAAGAGGGAGGCGGCGGCGATGATAACCATGATGCTGCAGCTCATCTTGACCGTCTCGAGGGTGGCCTTGACGAGCGCAGAAACGGTCAGGTCGCGATAGTAAAAATGGCTGATGAGGAGGATGTATAACGCGCAAATACTCGCTGCTTCGGTCGGGGTGAAGTAGCCGGAGACCATGCCGGCGATCAGAATCACCGGGGCCATCAAGGCCGGAAAGGCCGGCTTCAAATCGCGGACAATCTCCTTTCGCGTGGACCACCTGTCGGACCGGGGCCAGTTTCTCCGCCGCGCCAGTATGGCCACCGTGATCATCAGCATGCCGGTGCAAAGCAGCCCCGGGATGATGCCGCCGAGCAATAGTTTGACCACTGAAACCCCGGTCACCGCACCGTAGATGATCAGGGGTATGCTCGGGGGGAAGATCGGGCCGACCGTGGCCGAGGCCACGGTCACCGCCGCGGCATCCGCCTTGCGGAAGCCCTTGTCCATCATGCCCTTTATCTCGATCTGCCCCAGCCCTCCTACGTCGGCCAAGGCCGCGCCGGACATCCCGGCAAAAATTAAACTGCCAAAGACATTGACCTGGGCCAAGCCGCCGTATATCCGGCCGACCAGGGTGTTGGCAAAGTTGAAGAGGGCCTGGGTGATCCCGGTGAAGTTACTCAAGTTCCCGACCAGGATAAACACCGGCACGGCCACCAGGGGGTATGAGTCGAGGCTGTATTGCAGCCGCTGGGCAATCACATCCAGGGGGACATTGTTGGCAAAAAGGTAAATAACGGCCGGCACGATAATCGCCAGAATGACGGGAAAGCCCAGGAGAAACAGGATCAGAAAACCGCCCAAGACCAGAAATCCCATGCCTTAACTCTCCCTCATCTTCAATGGCGCCCCTCAGGGATTGGATCACCCAAGCCTAAGGCTCACGAAAAATACCAACCAGGATAATAGCATACTGGATGGTAGCCAGCAGGAAGCCCACAATGGTGGGAAGGAAAAAAAGGACAAAAGGGATCTCCAGGGTCGGGGTGGTATCGTAGGCATTGCTGATGGTGGTGCTGATGCTGGAGGCGGTGATCAGGGTGAATACCGCCACTGCGGTCAGGTGGCAGAGCACTTTGAGTACCTTTTGGACCGGGCCGGGGAAAAGAGCAACCAGTTCACCCATCCGGATGTGGGCACCTTCGCTCGTAACGTAGCGCAGGGCGATGAAAACGCTCCAGATCAGAAGGCAGCGCACCAGCTCCATGGTGCCCATGAAGGGAGTGAGGTAGAAAGCCCTTAGAAGCGTGTCCAGGATGACTAAAAAAATCAAGCTGAATAAAAATACCGCTCCCAGGTAACGGTCAACCACCGTGACCGCCCGCCAAGATTTCATGGACTTCCTCCGGTTGTCGTTGCCCCGGCGGGGCATCCGCCGGGGCAACTGGGTTTACTTTACTGCCTGAATCCGCTTGATATAGTCGCCCCACTCGGGGAAATCCTTGCGAATTTGGGCCTGGACGGCTTCCCGGATGCCTTTCTTATTCAGGCCGTCCTTCTCCTCGATAAGGGTCATGCCCTTTTCCTTGAACTTATCTTTGAGTTCAACCTCGGCCTTCTTGGCCAGCGGCGTCTCGGCTTCGGCCGACTCCTCCACGCAGGCCACAAAGATATCCCGGTCCTTGGAGGGAAGGCTCTGGAAAGCTTTCTCGTTGATGAATACCGGCAGAAGGTCTAGAATGTGTTCGGTGAAGATGAGGTACTTCTGGACTTCGTAATATTTGGCCTGCCATTGCTGCTGGAGCGGGTTTTCCTGGCCTTCGATCAGGCCGGTCAGCAGGGCGGTGGAGACTTCGCCGATGTCCACGGGTACCGGGATGGCCCCCATGCCCTTGAGCATGGACATCCACATCTTGAGCGGGATGCCCCGGATCTTGCGGCCTTTTAGGTCGTCGACCTTATAGACTGGAAAGTTGGCAGAGAGATTGCGCCAACCCCGGGTCATGGTAGTCAGGACCCGCATGTTTCCCTTCTTGATGAGTTCCGCATTCATTTCCCGGACCAGCTCAGAGGTTTTTGGCCGGGAGGCCCGCAGACCCTGGTCCATATCGGTGTAAATATAGGGGAGGTTGAAGACAGCGATGTCGGCATGGTAGCGGGCCAGGGTGGCATGGACATGGTTGCCCATGGTGATAGACCCGGACTTGATCCCATCCATCATCGCGCTGGGAGTGCCCAGCTGGCTTGCCGGATAGACCTCGACGATGATCCGGCCCTGGGTTCGCTCCTTCACCAGGTCAGCCATCCGGGTCGCGAAACGATGTTGAGGGTCGCCGGTCTGCTCAACGTGAGCGTACTTGAAAACCGTCGGTTGCGCCTTGACTGTGGCGGCTGCCAAGCCCACGACTAAGGCCAAGGCCAAAAGGATTGAAAGGGTCGTCTTCATGAGGGTCCTCCTTTCTTTGGGTATAATGATTCGCCGGATATGCGTAAGGGGTTCCAGTTTAATCCTGCTTCCACCGACTGGGATATATAACATCAATGGGGGAGTGTCAAGGGGAAAAGCGACCTTGGCCGACTCCGGGCTTATTCCGGCTGGGCGAGGACTTCTGCCCCTGGGGAGGAGAAGGGAGAGGGTACGGAGAAGTCATGATCAGCCGCTGATCCTCCAAATTGTTAGACTTTTACCCGGGCATTGAGCTAATATATTTCCTATCGCCTTTCATAGAGGGATAATTTTAATCTCAGAGATGAGAAGGAGGATTTTTGGAATGAAACCAGCAGGCGGGTACTTAAGAAGGTATCTCCGGGTCGATCTTAGTGCGGGGCAGATAAAGGTAGAAGCCTTAGGGGATGAGTTGATAGAAAAATATATTGGCGGCACGGGGATCGGAGCAAAAATTCTTTATGAGGAGGTTCCCCCGGGGATAGAGTGGAATGATCCAAAAAATCGCCTCATTTTATTCTCCGGCCCCCTGGGAGCGACCCGGATTTCCGGGACGGGAACCTTTTCCGTTGTCACCAAAGGGCCGATGACTAACTTGGCCGGGTGTTCCCAGGCCAACGGCCTTTGGGGGGCCTACCTCAAATTAGCCGGGTTTGACGGATTGCTGGTTCAGGGAGCAGCTCCCCAGCTGGTCTATTTGTACATCCATGACGGAAAAGCCGAGATCCGGGACGCCCGACACCTGAAGGGCAAAGGAACTTTTGAGACCGAGGATATTTTACGGAAAGAATTGGGATTGGGCTTCCGGGGAAGCGTCCAGTGTATTGGCCCTGCTGGAGAAAACTTTATCCGCTTTGCGACCATCTCGGGTGATGGAGGTCATATAGTCGCTCACAATGGTATGGGAGCAGTTATGGGCGCCAAAAGACTCAAGGCCGTCGTGGTGGCCAGAGGCCAGGCGGATATATTGATAAAAGACAGAACAGCGGTGGAAAGACTAACTCGGGAGTTACATGAAGACGCTAAGAATAAAGGGTCTAAACGGATCTATGAGTGGGGAACAGGCGGAGGATTCTCTGCTGCTGCTATGGGCGGATGGTTACCGGTGAAGAACTATACGACAGGTGTATTCCCGGAACATGAAAAACTGGATGGGCAGTATATTCGTACCCATTTCAAGATGAAACACAACCCCTGCTGGGCCTGTCAACTTAAGCACTGTAAACTTTGCGAAGTGACCGAGGGTCCTTACAAGGGATTTAAGGGAGAAGAGCCCGAGTATGAAGGTTTGGCCACCTGGGGTCCGGTCATCGGCAATACCGACCCGGGGGCCGCAGTCATGCTGAACTGGTTCAATGACAATATGGGCATGGACCTGAACGAAGCAGGATGGGTGGTTAGCTGGATCATGGAATGTTACGAGAAGGGGGTCTTGAGCAAAACAGACCTGGATGGCCTGGACATGAAATGGGGGAATGTGGAAGCGGTCAAGGAAATTCTCCGGCGGATTGCCCACCGGCAAGGCATCGGGGACCTGCTAGCGGAAGGGGTCAAAAGGTCATCAGAGAAAATCGGCGGAGAAGCGGCAAACTGGGCCATCTACACCCATACCGGAGCCGCTCCCCGGAGCCATGACCACCGCGGCCGTTGGTGCGAAATGTTAGATACCTGCGTTTCCAATACCAGCACCATCGAGGCCTCCCGGGGAGGGGTCTTCCCCGAACGTATGGGATATCCTCCGGTGTTCGATAAATTCTCTCCTTGGGAAGTCGCCATGATCAATGCCAAGGAGAACGGCTGGCTGCAATTTGTGGACTGTCTGGGGATCTGTGCCTTCTGCTGCCCGAACCGCGAGCTGACCGTACAGTGCACCAACGCCGTGACTGGATGGGATCTGGACCTGATGGGGGCAGTACACATCGGGCGGAGGATTGTCAACCTTCTTCGGGTTTTCAATTTTCGCCACGGGCTCAAGCCCGAGCTGGAAAGGCCATCTGTGAGGTACGGCTCTACGCCGGTGGATGGACCGGTGAAAGGGCGGGGAATCGGACCGCACTTCGATTTCATGGTCCGGAGCTACTATGAGATGATGGGCTGGGACCCAAAGACAGGAAGACCCCTTCCCCACACGCTGAAATCCCTGGGGCTGGAGGAGATCATCGAAGCTTTCTGAGCCCCCCATGGCGCCAGCCGGATTGCTTACCCGTTGGCGCCGGCTGGATTGAACGGCAGGAACCCAAAAACGGGCGCGAATCACTGATTTCTCATCCCCTGACTTGTCGTCTGGCGAATTTAGCCGGGAAGACAGGTCGGCAGAGTGGGATCACCGGTTCATTGGCTTCCCATAGAATTCCAATGCCGACCCGGCGTAGCCCATGGAAGGACCACTACCTCTTTTTGGCGACTGACGGGCAATCTGGCCGGTGCCAGGGATATACTTTGTATTTATGGATTCCCCGAAAGTGAAATTACAGTTCTGGATGGCTGATCGGCTGGGCTGGACTCAGATGGGGCCGATGATCATCGAGGAGCCCCTGGAGGAGGGAGATTCTCTGCGCAGCCTGCTCAACCGCCTGGCTGGGCGATTCAAGGAGTTCCCGGAGGCCGTATTCGATCCCATAACCCAGAGCCTCTCCAGCGAGGTCAGCATCCTAATCAACGGTCATATCAATCTTTCCCAGGGCATGGACACAAAACTGAACGATGGGGATCGGATTTTGTTTTTGCCGATCTTGGCCGGAGG
>CAYQWO010000237.1:0-5895 GCA_964421095.1 uncultured Syntrophaceae bacterium | reverse complement strand
CGAGTGCCTGGAAAAACATTTTAAGCGACCGCTGGAGGCTCTACCTTCGGAAGGGGGCGACGAATGAACATGCCTGAATAATCAAATCCGGCCGTCAAGCATAGGCATCCCACCTCAGCTTTGGTTTTCCCTTGACAGCCAATGAATTTTAACCCAAAATGTCCTATCAACATTCCTTGTCGTCTAATTAATCCAACGACCTAACCCCTAACCTTCTGGAGGATATCATGGGAAAGAGTTTCCAGAAGGTGCCCTTAAGCGACCTCGAGAGGATCTTTATCCTCAGGGAAGCTCTTAGCCCCCTCCAAAGCCAAGATGTCATGAAACAATTGTTTCCCCCGTTCGCCTTATAGAACCATAAGGAGATGATCCCATGACCGAAGAAAAATTTAAACGCAAGCTCACTGCCATCCTGAGTGCGGATGTGAAGGGGTATAGCCGTCTCATGGGGGGAGATGAGGAGTGGACCATCCGCATTCTTACGGCGTACAAAGAGGTGATTACCGGGTTCATTCAGCAGCACCGGGGCCGGGTAGTCGGCACTGCGGGGGATAGCGTGCTGGCCGAGTTTGCCAGCGTGGTGGATGCTGTCCGATGCGCGGTGGAGATTCAGGAAGAGCTCAAAGACAGGAATAAGGAGTTACCGCAAGATCGCCGGATGGAGTTTCGGATCGGGATCAATCTTGGGGATGTGGTCGAAGAGGGGGACACGATCTATGGGGATGGGGTCAACATTGCAGCCCGGATGGAGAGCTTGGCGGAGGCAGGAGGCATCTCCATATCTGGAACAGCCTATGACCAGGTCAAGAACAAATTAGCCCTGGGCTATGAGTTCCTCGGGGAGCAGGCGGTCAAAAATATCACGGAGCCGGTGCGGGTATACCGGGTGCGGATGGAGCCGGAGGCAGCGGTTTCACCAAAGGATGTAGGGGGTCGGGTGGAGGGGGGAAGGAAAAGACCCCTTGTTATGGCTGTAGTAGCAGCGGTGATCGTGGCGGCCATTGCTGTGGCCCTCTGGCAGTTTGCCCTTCGTCCATCGCCTCCTCGGGTGGAGGTGGCCTCCAAAGAGAAGATGGCTTTCCCCCTACCTGACAAACCCTCCATCGCCGTACTTCCCTTTGTCAACATGAGTGACGACCCCAAGCAGGAGTTCTTCAGCGATGGCATGACCGAAGAAATCATCACCGCACTTTCCAAGAGTCCCGATCTATTTGTCATCGCCCGGAATTCCACGTTCACGTACAAGGGGAAATCGGTGAAGGTGAAGCAAGTGAGTGAGGAGTTGGGTGTACGGTACGTGCTCGAGGGGAGCATTCGGTGCGAAGCAAACCGAGTCCGTATCACGGCCCAATTCATCGATGCTCTCACCGGGTATCACCTTTGGGCGGAGCGATATGACCGCGATATGAAGCACATTCTTGATCTTCAGGATGAAATCGCCCTAAAGGTCGTGACTGCTTTGCAAGTGAAGTTGCAAAGAGATCGTGCGCGAGTGATGGGCAGAGGTGTCAGGAATCTTGATGCATATCTAAAGGCCATGGAGGGCTACGAGCGGTTTTTCCATCAAACCAAAGAGGACAATGCGCTCGCCCGCAAGCTAGCGGAAGAAGCCATTGAACTTGACCCTGATTACGCCAGAGGGTACACTCTTCTTGCTGCTACCCACAACTCGGATGTCTGGTTCGGCACAACCAAATCTCCTAGGGAATCCCTGGAACGAGCCATCGAACTGACACATAAGGCCATCGCCCTTGACCGTTCTGATGGTAAGGCCCGGTCGTTCCTGGCCGTTCTGTATGCCATGATGCGGCAATGGGATAAAGGGCTCCCTGAAGCGGAGCGAGCTCTGGCCCTGGAGCCCAATTCGCCCGAGACGCTGTTTAACTCAGGGCTTTTCCTCTTGTATGTGTGCAAGCAGGAGGAGGCTATCCCGCTGTTCAAGAAAGCAATACGTCTCAACCCCTTCGCCCCTGCTGTGTGGTTCAACTTTCTGAGCGTCGCCTACCGCATGGCCGGTCAATATGATGAAGCAATAGAGCAGGCTAAAAAGGCAATCGAACGGAGTCCCCAATACATATTCCCTTACCTTACGCTCTCTACTGCATGCATTTTGACAGGACGTGAAAAGGAGGCCCGCACCGCAGCCGCAGAAGTGCTCAAGATCAATCCCAAATTCTCGCTCGAGCAATTTGCCAGGACACTCCCCTACAAAGATCAGTCTCAAATCGATCGCTACATCGATACCTTGCGCAAGGCAGGCCTGAAGTAAGACTTTGGAAGTTGAACACGGCCCATGTAGATATCTTCAGCCCAAGAAATGGTCTCCTCCCCACTCTTTGTAGGTGGGGGCATTAACCGAAGGGGGCAAGGAAGAGCTTGTTTTTTGGGTCTAAAATTGTTAGTATGCCAGTCATGGAAGGGAAATATTTCCAGATCAGCTCTGTTATCAAGGCACGCGTGACCGAGGAGATCAAAGCTTTTTTGAGGGGGCAACCGGATATCAGTTTTGCCTATCTCCACGGCTCATTCCTCAAGGCGCAACGATTCCGGGATATCGATGTAGCCGTGTTCCTGAAAAATCCTGCTTCCTCGACACTCCGGGCTGAGATCCGGCTGGAGATGGAACTGGCTAAAGTTATCAAGAGGTTTCCGGTGGAAATGAGGGTTTTGAATCATGCCCCCCTTTCTTTCCGTTACAACGTCATTAAAGATGGCTCCGCCATAGCTGTCGTCGATGACGCTCTGCGGTGCGAGTTTGTGGAAACGACCCTGCGGGACTATTTTGATTTTGCTCCCTTTCGCAAACTATATCTCAAGGAGGCCCTGAGCTCTGGACTATAACCCTGACAGGGTGAGGAAGATCAGCTCTGAAGTTCTCGGGGCCCTGGCCAGGCTGGAGGACCTGAAGAGACTGCCAGAAAAGGAGTTTCTTGCCGATCCCCACAAGATTGGAAGCGCCAAGTATAACCTCATCGTGGCCATTGAAGGGACGGTTGATCTCTGCAATCATATAATCGCTAAAAATGGACTTCGCACTCCTGAAGATTATGCCGATACTTTCCGGGTCATGGAAGAGAAAGGGGCCTTTGATTCTGAGTTCACCAACTCCTTGACCCAGATGGCCAGGTTCCGAAACAGACTCGTTCATATTTACTGGAATATAGATGACGCAGAGCTCTTCAGGATTATCCAAACAAGGTTGCCGGATATCCGCCGGTTTCTGAAAGACTTTGGCCATTTCGTAGGAATTAGTAGGATCTGAGTGTAATTGGATCATTTCCTTTTTTAGCCTCATAAACCATCTCCTAACCTCCTCGAGGGAATATGAAAAGGAGTTTCCAGAAGGTGCTAATTCTGGTGAGTCCGGGAGATTCTCGTATGCTCTTGGAGGCTCCAAAACCATTCCAAAGCTCAAGATACCAGAGAACAATTTTCTCCTCCATTCCCCGTTAGAACCTTAAGGAGGCCTCCATGACCGCAGAAAAAGTAAAACGTAAACTAACCGCTATTCTGAGTGCGGATGTGAAGGGGTACAGCCGCCTTATGGGGGGAGATGAGGTGGGGACCATTCGCACCCTGAACGCTTACAAGGAGGTGATGGGGAACCTCATCCAACAGCATAGAGGGAGGGTGGTGAATGCTCCCGGGGACAGCATTCTCGCGGAGTTTATCAGTGTGGTGGATGCGGTGCAGTGTGCCGTGGAGATTCAGAAGGAGCTGAAATCCCGAAACGCTGATTTCCCGGAAAGTCGGCGGATGGGGTTTCGGATCGGAATTAATCTGGGGGATGTGGTCGAGGAAGGCGAAGATATTCTGGGGGATGGGGTTAATATCGCTTCGCGGGTGGAGAGTTTAGCAGAGGCGGGAGGGGTCTGCATATCTGGAATTGTCTATGACCAGGTCAAGAACAAATTAGCCCTGGGCTATGAGTTCCTCGGGGAGCAGGCGGTCAAAAATATCACGGAGCCGGTGCGGGTATACCGGGTGCGGATGGAGCCGGAGGCGACAAAGGAGGAAAAAGGTTCAAGGAGAAAGGAGAAAGGTAAAAGGCCGTTGGCTTTGGTTGCCCTCGCTGCCTTCGGAGTGGTAGCCGTTATGGTGGTCCTATGGCAGTTCCTTTTGCGCCCCACCTCGCCTCCGGTCGAGAAAGCCGACCTGAAGCAGATGGCCTTTCCACTCCCGGATAAACCCTCCATCGCCGTGCTTCCCTTTGTGAACATGAGCGAGGATCCCAAGCAAGCGTACTTCAGCGACGGGTTGAGCGAGGACATCATCACTGCTCTTTCAAAGGTTGGTAATCTTTTCGTCATCGCTCGCGAGTCGAGTTTCAGTTACAAGGGAAAGCCGGTGAAGGTGAAGCAGGTGGCCGAGGAGCTGGGGGTGCGCTATGTGCTGGAGGGCAGTGTTCGGCAAGCCGGGGACAAGGCGCGTATCACGGCCCAGCTGATCGACGCCATCCAGGGACATCATCTGTGGGCGGAACGCTATGACCGAGAGTTGAAAGACATATTTCCCGTTCAGGACCAGATCACCAAAGAAATCATCACAGCCTTGCAGGTCCAGTTGAAGGAGGGAGAAGAGGCACGCACCCAAGCGAGGGGTACGGAGAGCCTTGACGCCTATCTTAAGTTCTTAGAGGGCCGTACCTTTTCCTATCGCAATACGAAGGAGGATAACGCCAGGGCTCAGGAGCTGGTCAAGCAGGCCATCGCGTTGGACCCGAATTATGCAGCGGCCTATGCGGAATTGTCCAGAGAAATTATGCTCGATGTATGGTTGGGTGCCAGCAAATCTCCCCAAGAGTCTTTGATGAAGGCCGTCGAATTGGCAAAGAGGGCCCTCGAGCTTGACAAGTCTATGGCCAGCGCACACGGCTTGTTGGGCCAATATTTTACGATGCTACGGCAGCATGAGAAGGGCATTACTGAGGCCCAAAAAGCAGTGGATCTCGATCCCAGTTCGTCCCGCGCGCATTTTGCCCTGGCCTTTACCCTGAACTTCGCTGGAAGGCATGAAGAAGCCATTCCCCATTTTGAGAAGGCGATTCGCCTGAATCCTTTTGGCCCCCCCAACTTCTGGCATCACTTGGCTATCGCCTATCACCATACCGAACAGTACGACAAGGCCATTGCCGCGCTGAAGAGGACTCTGCGGGTTGAACCGAAGGACGTGCTTGCCTATATCATCCTAACCAGTACATATATGCGTGCCGGACGCGAAGAGGAAGGCCGGGCAACGGCTGCCGAGATCCTCAAGATCGACCCCAAATTCTCCGCTGAGCGCATGGCCGCGACAACTCCCTGGAAAGATCCAGCCAAGAATGAACGGACCCTTGCCCTCCTCCGGAAGGCAGGCCTGAAGTAAATTTATCCCTTTACAAAGGGATAAAAACTTGATGGATTATCCCTCCGTGGAGGGATAAAAATGAAAAAGGATATTTGGAAACCTCTAATCACAGACTCTCAGGAAAAGGATCTTTCCCATGTCATTCCGCTGTCTTAATAACAATAACAGCGGAAAAAGAGGAAACCATAAAGGTTGGAAATAAAATAGTGCAGATCGTTCCTCTCTGGAAATGGTTGCTGGTAGATAAATCTTAGAGTATTTGGGGGACTCCGTGACCAGACAAGAGATTAAGCGTAAGCTTACGGCAATCCTTAGTGCGGATGTGAAGGGTTACAGCCGCCTCATGGGCGAGGATGAGGAGTGGACCCTCCGGACCTTGAATGCCTACAAGGAAGTGATGGGAAGCATCATCCAGCAATATCGAGGCCGGGTAGTTGGCACTGCGGGAGATAGCGTGTTGGCCGAGTTTGCCAGCGTGGTGGATGCGGTGCAGTGCGCGGTGGAGATCCAGCAGGTACTGAAGGCCAGAAACGCCTTGCTCCCTGAGAG
>CAYQWO010000236.1:0-5896 GCA_964421095.1 uncultured Syntrophaceae bacterium | reverse complement strand
AGGGCCTCGTCGGGGTTTGGGTGCGCCTCCGTGATTACTTCCGCATCTGGCCCCTGCCGTATATCTCTCAATAGAACCGATTTCGAATTGCGAATCAAGGAATTTTGCATTGAGGGATCTCGAATGATCGTAAACCTGAATCCCTTCATTCCGAAATTCTTATCCTCTACGCCAAATGTTCCATCAGGATTTTTATCCCTATGCCGATCAAAATGAGTCCCCCGGCCAGTTCCATTTTTTTCTCAAAAAAATGTCCAGTCCGATTTCCCACAAAAACGCCGAAAAAAGAAAGAATAAAGGTGATGGTTCCAATGATGATAATCGATGTGAGCACTGATACTTTCAGAAATGCAAAGCTGACCCCCACGGCCAAGGCGTCGATGCTGGTGGCGATCGACAACATTGACAGAACATACACATTCAAGGGGTTCATTTCTTTTCTTTCCCAGGCCAACTTATTCGCTTCATAGATCATTTTTAGACCGATCGTGCTCAGCAGGGCAAAAGCGATCCAATGGTCAATGCCGGAAATAAGCTCTCTCAAACCCATACCGGCGGCCCAGCCGATGACTGGCATCAATGCCTGGAAGGAGCCAAAAAATATGGCAATCTGCAAAGCATGATTGATTCTTAATTGTTTTATAGTAATTCCACTCGTGATGGACACCGCGAAACAATCCATCGCCAAGCTCAGAGCGATGAGGGTAATGGTCAAGAAATCCATGGTGCGTCCCCAAACATGATTGTTAAGTCAATTCTCTCCGTAATTCTTTCTTCAAAACTTTTCCGGCCGCACTGACCGGCAGCTGTTTTTTGAAGACGACCTCCCGGATCTTTTTGTACGCAGAGACATTTTTAGCACAGTACTCCATCAATTCTTCAGCCGTGGCCGCTGCGCCCTCCTTCAGAACCACGAAAGCGACGGGAATCTCCCCGCCTTCCGGGTCCGGCTTGCCCACCACCGCACACTGTTGGATGGCCGGGTGCTTGGCCATGACCTCTTCTAAATCCCGGGGATAAACATTGTATCCCTTGTAGATGAGCATGTCCTTTTTCCGGTCGACAATGTAAAAGTACCCATCTTCATCTTCCCGGGCAATGTCCCCGGTATAAAGCCATCCATCGCGCAGGACCATCTTCGTCTCCGCGGGCTTTTTCCAGTACCCCTGCATCACCTGCGGGCCTTTGATGCATAGCTCGCCGATCTCCCCCTGGGGAACTTCTTTCGCTCCCGTCTCCAGGTCCGCAATCTTGACCTCCGTGTCGGAAATGGGCAGACCAACAGACCCCGGTTTTAGTCCCTGGCGGGTCGGGGGGTTAAGGTTGCTGCACATGGTACACTCCGTTAGACCATAGCCTTCCCCGATCACGCCCGGGAAGCTCTTGAGCATTTGCTCCAATACAGGAACGGGAAGGGGAGCGGCGCCAGAAGCAACCAGCTTGATGGAAGATAAGTTATATTTCTTAAAATCGGGATGGTTGACGAGCGGAATGAAAAGCTGGGGCGCGCCACCGATGGCATCGGCTTCATACTTTTCGATGGCCTGGAGGTATTGCCCGGGGTCGAAGCGCGGGAAGACCACCATTGTTGCCCCTGCATAGATCGGCTGATTCAGGTAACCGATCGCCCCCATGGCATGAAACCAGGGGACCACGATCAGGGCTTTGCCCTTTCCAAATCGGAAAGCACGTTCCTCTTCCCGGTCTCCTTCCTCTCGCAGGACATTCAAAATTCCATCCTTACAGCCCACATCGCCACCCGCCGCCCAGTGCGCGACCTGGAGCACGTTGATCACCACGTTAAAATGGGTCAGCATCACCCCCTTGGAGACCCCGGTGGTCCCCCCCGTATAAGCGAGGTGAGCCAGGTCCTTTCTGGGCTCAATCTTTACCTCCGGGGGTTTGGGTTCGTGGGACTTTAGGAGGGTGCTGAAATCGAGGGTGCCGGGGATCTCTTTCTTCATCAGGGGCGGACGAATGGGCGTAAGCAGAGGGGGAAAAATGTCGGGGATGGATGCGACGATGACATTCTTGATTTTGGTCTTGGGGACTACCTTCTCCACAGTGGGGTAAAAAAGATCTAAAGTAATAATCGTGCCTACTTCGGCATCATTGAGCTGGTACTCCAGCTCCCGCTCGACCATCAACGGGCTGCAGGGGGTGAAGATCGCCCCGTTCATCAACGTGGCGTAATAGGCGATGGCGAACTGGGGCGAGTTGGGGAGGTGAACGGCCACCCGGTCGCCTTTTTGAATCCCCAGGCTGGCCAGGGCGGCGGCGAATCGTTCGGTCAGGGTAAGCAGCTCGCTGTAAGTGATCTCTATAGCGTCGAAGATGATACAAATGCGGAAGGGCCACTTGGCTGCGGAAGACTTGAGTATCTGGAAGATAGGTATTTCCGGATAATTCAGCGAGCGGGGGTTATACTTCGGCCAGCACTTGAAGTTTTTCAAGGGCACCTCCGGCGTGAAGGATTAGCGTAGAGCAAAGAGTTTTTTTAACTCTTCGCTCTTTGCTCTAGACTCTCTGCTTCTTGTAAATGCAGTGCTTCTTCATCCAGCAGCAATTGCACCGGCGATCCTTTCTCTCGGAATCGCTTGGGATTGGGCTCATCCACGCGAATCTGCTCTCCGCTCTCCATCTCGATCACATAGCGGGCCATGGAGCCCAGGAAGGAAACTTCCTTCACCTTTCCAGACAACGCGCCTTCTGCCCTCCCCTCGGCAAACTGGATCATCTCGGGCCGGGAAACCACCAGAACCCGTTTGCCGGGCTGCCCGAATTCTTGAACCAGCCCCTCTGCCAGGGGGATAGAAATGATGACGCCGTACACTCTCACTTTAAGCGAGTGGTCATCGACCTGCGCCACTTCGCCTTTTAAAAAATTTGTTGTGCCGATAAACTGGGCGACAAACGGCGTCTGGGGCTGGCGGTAGATTTCCAAGGGTGTGCCAGATTGTTCGATATTTCCCTTATGCATAATGACGATGGTATGGGAAAGCGACATGGCTTCTTCCTGATCATGAGTTACGTAAATGGTCGTAATTCCCAGCCTCTCCTGCAGAGCCCGGATCTCCCCGCGCATGTAAACCCTCAGCTTAGCGTCCAGGTTGCTCAGGGGTTCATCGAAAAGCAAGACTTTGGGCTCATTGACCAAGACACGAGCGATCGCCACCCGCTGCTGCTGGCCGCCACTGAGCTGGCTGGGACTGCGGTCCTCCATGCCGGTAAGTTGGAGGAGGGCCAGACCCTGGGCGACCTTCTTCTGCATCTCTGCCGGTGGTATTTTTTTGATCTTCAAGCCGTAGGCCACGTTCTCCACGACGGTCATATGGGGGAAAAGGGCGTAATGCTGGAAGACGGTTCCGGTCGGCCGCTTATAGGGCGGGAGGTCGTTGACCTTTTGGCCGCCGATGATCACGTCGCCCTGTTCTGGTTCATAGAATCCGGCGATACATCGTAAGACGGTCGTTTTGCCGCAGCCGCTGGGCCCCAGCAGGGTGGTGAGTTTCCCGGGGGGGAAATCGAAGGTAAAATCATTGACGGCCACCACCCGGCTTTCTCCCTTCCCAAAACTTTTGGTCAAGTGCTGGAGAGAAACCGAAATCCCTGTATCTTGGCTGACTTTTTCTTCCATTAATTTATATCCCTGCGACCTCTGCGTCCTCTGTGGTGTAATTTCTCTTCACATCCGGAACATAGAAGCTGTGGCCCCCGTCGCCCGGTAGATGGCCACCAGTACGATCACCACAATGGCCATGAGCAATGTAGACATGGCCGCTGCTGCTCCGAGCGCTCCCGATTCTACCATATTGTAAATGTCCACAGCCATCACCCTCCACCGGGGAGTAACCAGAAAGATCGTGGAAGTCAATTCGGTGATCGCGCGGATGAAAGCAAAGGTGATCCCGGCGATGAACGCCGGCTTCATCAGGGGCAGCACGATTTTTCGGAAGGTGGTAAACCAGGGGGCGCCCAGGTCGGCCGATGCCTCTTCCATGGCCACGTCGATCTGCTTCAAGGTGGAAACCCCCGAGCGCAGGCCGAAGGGCATCCGGCGGATGCAATAATCCAGGACAATGATGAAGGCCGTCCCGGTCAGGATCAAAGGGGCTTTGTTGAAAGCCACCACAAACCCCAGTCCCATCATGGTGCCGGGCACGGCATACGGAAGGGTGCCCAAAAAGTCCATCATCTTCTGGCCCAGGAAATTCTGGCGAATGATGAGATAAGCGATCAGGAGCCCCAGGAGGGTAGCAAAAAGAGCCCCGATTGATGAGAGGAGTAAGCTATTGGTAATGGACCTGAGCGTATTGGCAAAAACAAGCCGGTAGTGATTCAAGGTAAAAGAACTGTCCACCCCCCAGACCCTGGAGAACCCCCCGAGAAAGATCACCAGATAGGTTGTGAGAATGATCACAGAGAGAAAAAGGCAGAAGGCCAAGATGGGGCCTTTAATCCCCCAGGGAGTTTTGTGGATCTCCGTATGAGCCGGGGCTCCGGTTATGGTCACGTAAGATCTTTTCGCCCGGTACCAATTCTGGAAGTAGAAGAGGAGAAAAGAGGGAATCAGGAGGATTACGCTCAAAGTCGTTCCCATGCCCCAGTCCAAAACACCCAAGGTTTGAATCACTGACTCCACGGCCAGGACGGAGATTCCGCCCCCGAGCAAAGCGGGGGCACCGAAGGCGCTGAGGTTGGTCATGAAGACCATCAGCGTAGCGGCCATGATAGCAGGGGTGATCAAGGGCAGAGTTACGGTATGCAAGACCGTCCAGGGCTTTGCTCCCAAATCCTGAGCCGAATCTTCCAGGGTGCTGTCCAGGCCGCTAAAGGCTGCGGAAATGATCAGGTAAGCCAGGGGAAATGTGGTGAGAATCTCAGAGATGATCACGCCGTGATAGCCATAGATGACAAATTTAAAGCCCAGCCAGCGATCCAGGAAGATATTAATTACCCCGCTTCTCCCCAGAAGAAGGATGAGAGCAAAGGCGTTGATGAAGGGGGGAGTGATCATGGGCAGGATGGCCGTGATCATAAAGAGGGACTTCAGGGGAAGGTCCGTGCGGGTCATCCCGTAGGCGAATACCATCCCGACGATGACCGCGCCTGCGGTGGCGATCACGGAGATGAAGAGAGTGTTGTAGAAAACCTGGCGGAAATATTCGCTCCGGAAAAAATTGATATAGTTGGCCAGGCCCACATACTTGCCCGCCTCGTTCATCGCACTTTCCCGGAATACAGCGTAGAGAGGATAGGCCACAAAATAAAACAAAACCGCAAATGTCAGAAGGATAACGATGAAGACGGCAGGCTCTTTCTGTCGCAGTCTCAGCTTAAACAATTTTCCTTTATCGCGGTTTTGATATTGTCATGAATTATACGAAAAAGCGCCAAGGTGACACAAGTGGAAAGCCCATCCTCCGCCACCTGCTTGACTATCCCGGAAGGAGTCAAGCTGACTTCTCCTTAATATTTAAGATGGTCTCAGCAGCGATCCTGGCCGCAATCCCGCATATCTCGGGACATCCTTTCCGGCTATGGCCGCCCATGGCGTGAAAGGCTTCTCTCTCTTCCGGGATAAAAAAGCGATAGACTCTGCCATACCGTATCTTATGGATCTCGCAGCAGAGAGTATGGCCAACTTTTTCTTTGAACTGATCATAAACCCGACCAGCCACCTCCATCGCCTTTCCGTATTGCTCCCGATCTGCCAGCCTCTCCCGTCCAACCAGGCAACAAACCCCCATGATGGCGCCCGTCAGCGCCCCGCATGTTTCCCCTCTCCTCGCCACCCCACCGGCCAGAGCACTTCCAGCTTTGAAGACCTCTTTGCTTCCCACATTTAGCTTTTCCTGCAAAGCTGCAAGAACAGCTTGGGTTCAGCCGTAATAAT
>CAYQWO010000235.1:0-5924 GCA_964421095.1 uncultured Syntrophaceae bacterium | reverse complement strand
GACGGTACCGTTTTTCCCTTGACGAATTTTACGCCCTCTGTATAAACTGAATAAGGGGGGATTCTTTAATTCCATCGTCGAGGCCCGATGATCAACCGGAAAGGAGGGAATAATTTGGGGAAGAAAGCTTGCCAAATTTCGATCATCAGCATTTGCATCCTATGCCTTATTTCGATTGGCCTGAGTTTTGCGCAGCAGAAGAAAGTGGGCGGGGGTGATATCAAGTTTGAAGCCAAAGGCAGTTCGGGTCCGGTAATTTTTAGTCATGAGACCCATGTTACCCAGCAGAAGGCCAAATGTACGGACTGCCATACCAAGATTTTCAAAATGAAAAAGGGCGATAGCAAAATGACCCAGGCCTCTTTCAAAGAGGGTAAATATTGCGGCACCTGCCATAATGGCCAAAAGGCTTTCAGCGCGGTAGCTGAGGCTGACTGCGCCAAATGCCACAAGAAGTAATCTATTAAAGTACAAGAACGGAAAACTGGCGTTGAGTCAAGGCTCAACGCCAGTTTTTTTCTGAGGTGCGGGTTGTCCAACAAAGATGATAAAGGATTTTTCTCCTCCCTTGGGGATTCACTTTCCTCGCTCCGCCTGACGATGGCTCTGCTGATCATTCTGGCGGTGGCCTCGATTTTCGGTACCATCATTCCCCAGAATGCTTCGCCAGAGGAATACCTCCAGGTTTATAAGCCCTCCACCTACAAAATTTTGAAGATCCTGGGATTCCTGGACATGTACCATGCCGGGTGGTTTGTGTTCCTCTTGGCCTTCCTGAGTCTCAATTTGATGGCCTGCTCTCTCCAACGGTTTCGAATCACCTGGAGGTTCTTCTCCCATCCCGAAGAGCGCCTGGAAGGAGCTCAATGGAAGGCCTGGCCCTTAAACAAAACCTTCTTTCAGAAATGGCCTCCTGCGGAAGGACTTCCTCAATATCGGCAAGCCCTCTCCTGCGTCTTCAGCCCCCCGAAGCTCTTGGAAGAACCTCAAGCCTACCACCTCTTTGCGGAAAAAGGGAAGTTCTCACGGTTGGGGGTCTATTTCATCCACCTCAGCATACTCGTGATCCTGGCCGGGGCCTTGATCGGGAACTACTTCGGATTCCGGGGAAATGTCAACATCGTCGAGGGGCAGGCAGCGGACAGGGTTATTCTGCGCAGTGCCGGCCACGTGCAGCCTTTGGGATATAGCATCCGGCTGGATCGGTTTAACGTCTCCTTCTACCCTTCTGGGGCACCCAAAGAGTTCAAGAGCACGGTTACGGTCCTGGAAAGGGGGCGCCCCATCCTAACCGAGCCCATCCGCGTCAATCATCCCTTAACCTACAAAGGAGTTTCTTTCTACCAGTCGAGCTACGGCGTAGCCGATGTGAAGAAAGCCGTAATGGCGATCAAGGACCGGGGTTCGCGGAAAGAAATCGCCATTCCGGTACCAATGGGGACACGGGTCACGATCCCGGGTACGGCGAGTTCTTTCCTCTTAAGTCGGTTCATTCAAGATTTTCAGGGAATGGGGCCTGCCTTGCAAGTGGTTCTCTTCGAGCCGAATCGTCCCCATGAGAATTTCTGGGTCTTTCAGAACCATCCCGAATTCGCCGAGCGGCGCCCAGGTCCCTATCAATTCACCATCAGAGAGATCGAGCCCATATACTACTCCGGTCTCCAGGCCACCAAGGACCCGGGCGTCTGGGTGGTCTGGGTAGGTTGCTTCTCGATGATGGCCGGCTTCTACATGGCTTTCTTCCTGTCTCACCGGCGAGTCTGGGTGAGGCTAACGGAAAAGGAAGGGGGAACGTTAGTAGAAATAGCCGCAGCCAGCCATCGGACCCGCACCGGCTTCGAGAAAGAATTCGAAAAAATTAGCCAAGCCTTGCGGGAAAAAAGCCGAAAGACCTCGAACCAATCTGCAGAAAGCGAGAAATAGCCATGATCAGTCCCAAGATGCTCAGCGCCGTGACCTTCCTCTACCTGCTCTGCACCGTGCTCTATTTCAATTACCTGGCCTTTCGGTCAGAGCGCCTGGGGAAAATAGCCAGCGGGGTGTCCTGGATCACCCTTCTGATTCATACCGCGGCCATCCTCTGGCGTTGGGTGGAATCATACCAGATGGGCATCGGCCATGCCCCGCTGTCAAACATGTATGAATCCCTGGTTTTCTTTTCCTGGTGCATCGTCCTGCTTTATCTTCTCTGGGAATGGAAGCTGAACTCCAGGTTCCTGGGAGCCTTTGCCCTGCCCTTCGCCTTCCTTTTCATCGCTTACGCTTCGCTGGCTCCCGGGATTTCCGACCGCATCGACCCCCTCATCCCGGCCTTACAGAGCAATTGGCTCCATGCCCACGTCATCACTTGCTTTCTGAGCTATGCCTCATTTGCCCTTTCCTGCGCGGTAAGCGTGATATACCTGATGAAGCTCCAGAAAAAAGAAACGGGGCAGAAGGAGACCGGCTTGACGGCTCTATTCCCCTCCTTGGAATCTTTGGATGGCCTGGTGTATAAAACCATCGTTGTGGGCTTTCCCCTGCTCACCATCGGGATCATCACTGGCGCGGCCTGGGCCAATTACGCCTGGGGTTCCTACTGGAGTTGGGATCCCAAAGAAACCTGGTCGCTGATTACTTGGTTCGTCTACGCCATTTTCCTCCATGCCCGCTTCACCCGGGAATGGAGAGGGAAACGCACAGCTGTCCTTTCCATCATTGGTTTTGCGGCGGTAATTTTTACTTACTTTGGAGTGAACTACGTACTCTCAGGTTTGCATAGTTACGCCTAAGTTTCGGCAAAGCCTCGCTACGTTGGACCCATAACCTATCTTTTCCGGGGTGAGAAAATGGAGAAGAAAATCAAGATCAGAGCTGGGAATGTGGAAGCGGAAGCCGTTCTGAATGATTCGGCAACGGCCAGAAAAATCTGGGAGGCCCTCCCCATTGAGGCCAGGGCAAACACTTGGGGGGACGAGATTTACTTCGCCATCCCGGTGAAAGCTCCGTTGGAAAAAAACGCCCGGGAGTTGGTAGAAGTGGGGGACCTGGGCTACTGGCCTTCGGGGAACGCCTTCTGCATCTTCTTTGGCCCTACGCCCGTGAGCCGGGGCAGTGAGGTGCGCCCGGCAAGCGCTGTCAATGTGATTGGGCGGGTCTCCGGAGATGCCCGAGTATTCCAGAAAGTTCCCTCGGGGTCTAAAATGCGCATCGAGCCCGCAGAAGAATAAGCCCGTCAGCCCGGCAAAGCCGAAAAGGTTCTTAAGGTTCGCCGGTTTCGGATAGTCCTTGCTTTTCGCGAGCCTTTTTTGCTATAATGCATAACAAAGGAGTTCAATAATGCCCATTTTCGAGTACCATTGTCAAAGTTGCCAGGACGATTTCGAACAGATCGTTTTCAATACCAATGCCAAAGTCAAATGTCCCCGTTGTCAGAGCAGTAAAGTAAAAAAGAAACTATCGGCTTTCAGCTTCAAAAGCGGGTCCAAGTTTGTCGCCGCTTCCAATTCTGGAGGATGTAGCGGCTGCTCCAGCCATCATTGCAGCACTTGCCACTGACCCTCTAAAAACCCCATCAGGTCCAGCGGGCCATGGAACGAATCAAGGGAGCACTCAAAAACACCTTTTTAGCTGGCTTAGTGGTGGTGGTTCCCATTGTAATCACAATCCTGGCCTTGTACTGGCTGTTCAGTTTCCTCGACGGGTTCTTGAGCCCAGTCTTTTATGGGATTCTGGGGAAGGAAATTCCGGGGCTGGGATTCCTTACCGAAATTGTGGTCATCTTTCTTATCGGCCTGCTGGCCACCAACGTCTTCGGGTCTCGGATACTCAGGATCATTCAGGATTTTTTTATGCGGATTCCATTGGTGAGGAATATTTACCCCGCTGTCAAGCAGCTCGTCGAGACCTTCTCCAAATCTGGCGGTACAGCCTTCAAAAAAGTCGTCCTGGTGGAATACCCCCAGAAGGGTATTTTTTCCCTGGGCTTCTTGACCAATGAAATCACAATTGATAAATCCCAGAACAACGGCCGCTTTTTTTCGGTCTATATTCCCACCAACAATCTTTACATAGGACAGGTGGCCCTGTTTAAGGTAGAAGATGTGATCTTCACTAGCCTTACGGTCGAGGAAGGTCTGAAAATCATCCTGTCAGGAGGCACCGCTTTCCCTCCCTCGATTCCGAGCCAGGACCTTAAGAAAATCATGCCATGAGCGTCGCCCTTCGTTCACGGATGATGATCTCTTCGGCATTCCTGCTGGTGACGGCGGGAGTGGCCATCCTTTTAATCTCCGCAAACTGTCAAGAGGGGGCTAAAGCTAAAGAGGAGGGGAGAGCCATGAAAGAAGAGGTGAGAAGACCAGCCGTAGCCGGGTCCTTTTATCCCGCAGATCCCCAAACGCTTTCCCGACAGGTGGGGGATTTCCTTTCCCGAGCACCCAAGGAAAAGGTAGCCGGAGAAATAATTGCCCTGGTCTCGCCGCATGCCGGGTACATGTATTCGGGGCAGGTCGCGGCGTATGCTTTCAAGCTTGTGGAAGGAATGAAGTTTGATGCCGTCATCGTCGTTGCGCCCAGCCATCGAACCTTTTTCCAGGGAGCTTCCGTGTATGACCGGGGGGCGTATGAAACGCCCCTGGGACTTCTGCCTGTTGACAAAGGTCTTTGTCAGAAGCTGAAGGAGGGAAGCGATCTCATTCAATTCCTCCCTCAGGCTCATGCCCAGGAGCACTCCCTGGAGGTCCAGCTTCCCTTTTTGCAGGCCACCTTGGGCCAGTTCAATCTTGTGCCCATCGTAATCGGAGATCAGAGCTACCGCACCTGCCAGGCTGTCGGCCAGACGATCGGCAAAGCGACCCTGGGCAAGAAAGTTCTACTCGTGGCCAGCACTGACCTCTCCCATTTTCATCCTTACGATGAAGCCGTAAAACGGGATAACATCGTCCTGGAGGATGTGCGTAATTTTGATCCCCAGAGGCTGGCCCAGAATTTAAATTCCGGAAAGGCAGAAGCCTGCGGAGGTGGGCCCGTAATGGCCGTGATGATTGCGGCCAAAGAAAGGGGAGCCAACCGCGTCCAGGTCCTGAAGTACATGAACTCTGGCGATGTAACTGGAGACCGTTCGAGTGTCGTGGGGTATGCAGCCGCAGTCATCGTCCAAAACCCGCAGGCCTTGCCCAAGGAGATGGACCGGAAAAAGGCTGGGATCAGCTTGGGGTTGACCGAAGATGAGAAAAAAATTCTTCGGCAGATCGCCTATGCCACTATTGAAGGACGGCTGAAAGGAGAGAAAACGCCCAGGGTCGATGTCCTCCCCGAGGCGCTGAAGGAAAAACGCGGAGCCTTTGTTTCCTTGCATAAGCATGGGCAGCTGCGCGGCTGCATCGGGTCGATTCAGCCAACCAAACCTCTCCATCAGACCGTAGAAGAGATGGCGGCTGCGGCCGCCTTTAACGATCCCCGCTTCGAATCCCTGGCGGCCAAAGAACTGCGAGACATCGAACTGGAAATCTCCGTCCTCACTCCCCTCGAGCGGGTTAAGGATATCAAGGAGATTGAGGTGGGCAAACACGGGCTCTATATCAAAAAGGGATTCTATTCCGGCCTGCTTCTGCCGCAGGTGGCCACCGATTATAATTGGGACCGGATTACTTTCTTGGAGGAAACCTGCCGCAAAGCTGGCCTGCCGCGGCATGCCTGGAAGGAGAAGGATGCCGAAATTTATTTCTTCTCGGCAGATATTTTCTGATTGATGGGACGCAGATGAACGCAGAATTACAGGATTTGGGTTTTTCTTCATAAAGATTTTTCGGTCTTTATCTGCGCAGATCTGCGTCCTATAAGGGTTTCCGGAGGAATGAGGGATGCCGATTTACGAATATGAATGCCAACAATGCCGAGCCATCAGCACCTTCCTGGTCCTGAAAAAGGAAGACGGCAGCAGA
>CAYQWO010000234.1:0-5924 GCA_964421095.1 uncultured Syntrophaceae bacterium | reverse complement strand
GATTACACTTGGGGTTGGACGTTGGCTCAGTTAGCGCAAATACAGTTTTGATCGATGGAAAAAGGAACGTCGTCGAAGAATACTATACCCGCACTAAAGGTCAACCGTTAGAAACCGTCCATAGAGTCTTGACCGAAATCCTTTCCCGTATCCCTGCGGAGCGGATTAGGACTGTTTCGGTGACCGGCACGGCTGGCAAGGTGATTGCCGAACTTCTGGACGCGGAGTTTGTCAATGAAATCATCGCCCAGGCCAAAGCCACCACGTATTTCCATCCCCAGGTGAAGACGATCATCGAGATGGGCGGGGAAGATTCCAAGCTCATTCTGGTGGAAGCGGATCCCGCCAACGGAGACTACAAAATCCTTGATTTTTCCATGAACACCATCTGCGCCGCGGGCACGGGCTCCTTCCTGGATCAGCAGGCGAACCGATTGCAGCTGACCATCGAAGAGTTCAGCCAGCTCGCTTTGAAGTCCAAGACCCCGCCGCGCATCGCCGGCCGGTGCAGCGTCTTTGCCAAAACCGACATGATCCACCTGCAACAGGGTGCCACCCCGGATTATGACATCGTTGCGGGTCTCTGCTACGCCCTGGCCCGCAATTTTAAGTCCAACATCGGCAAGGGGAAAACATTCATTCGGCCGGTCTCTTTCCAGGGGGGCGTGGCCGCAAATGCTGGTATGCGCCAGGCCTTCTTTGATGTGCTGGAATTAAAAGAAGATGAATTTATCATCCCCAAGCATTTCGCCTCCATGGGGGCCATCGGAGCGGCCTTCCTGACCATGGAGAACGGAATGTCCGGCAAAAAATTCCAGGGCTTGGACCGGCTTCGGGAATACGTCAACCGGCCCGCCCCTCCTGATCTTTCCCTCGAACCCCTTTCCCTCTCTGAACACCACCAGAAAGAGAGCAGCTGGCAAGCCCTCGGTCAGGCGCCTGAGGGGAAAAAGATCCCCGCGTACCTGGGCGTTGATGTGGGCTCGATCTCCACCAACGTGGTGGTCATCGATGAAAACAAGAGAGTCCTTTCCAAACGTTACTTGATGACAGCCGGCAGGCCCATCGAGGCGATCCGCCAGGGTTTGCGGGAAGTAAGCGAAGAAGTCGGCCACTTGGTGGAAATAAAAGGGGTGGGTACGACCGGTTCGGGCCGGTATCTTACGGGCGACTTCGTGGGTGCAGATGTCATTCGCAATGAGATCACCGCCCAGGCAACGGCTGCCGTCCATATTGACCCGGAAGTAGACACCATCTTTGAGATCGGCGGTCAGGACTCCAAGTACATCTCCCTGGAGCGGGGGGCGATCGTTGACTTTGAGATGAACAAGGTCTGTGCTGCCGGCACAGGCTCTTTTTTGGAGGAGCAAGCCGAAAAGCTCGGGCTTTCGATCAAAGAAGAGTTCGGTAACCTCGCTCTGAGTGCGAAGTCTCCGGTCTCGCTGGGGGAGCGCTGCACGGTTTTCATGGAATCAGACCTCGTCCACTATCAACAAAAGGGCGCTAGGCGTGACGACCTGGTTGGCGGCCTGAGCTATTCCATCGTCCTCAACTATTTGAATAAGGTGGTGGGTGATAAACGCGTGGGCAATAATATTTTCTTCCAGGGCGGGACAGCTTTCAACCAGGGGGTCGTGGCCGCCTTTGAGAAAGTGACCGGCAAAAAGATTACGGTGCCCGAGCACAACGAAGTGACCGGAGCCATCGGCTGCGCGATGTTAGCCCTGGAGGAGAATAAATCCGGCGAGTCGAACTTCAAAGGATGGGACCTGAGCGACCGACCCTATGAGCTTACCTCCTTCGAGTGCAAGGAATGCCCCAACCATTGCGAGATCCGCAGGGTGACCGTCAAAGGCGAAAAACCCCTGTTCTACGGCAGCCGCTGCGAGAAGTATGACGTGGACCGAACGCGCCAGCGGCGCGATGACCTGCCCGACCTCTTCGCCGAACGTGAAGAGGCGCTGATGGCTTCCTACGTTGAAGAAAAACCTGTAGCCCCGGATGCCCTGACCATTGGCCTGCCGCGCCTGCTACATTTCCATGAGCTCATGCCCTTTTGGAAAACTTTCTTTACCTCTCTGGGTTTCCGCGTTGTCTTTTCGGAAAGGACGAATAAACGCCTCATCCACAAGGGGGTAGAGAAGATCGTGGCCGAGACCTGCTTCCCCATCAAGGTGGCCCACGGTCATCTTCTGGACCTGATCGACAAGGGCGTGGATACGATCTTCCTGCCCAGCGTGATCAATATGCCCCTCAGCCATCCTTCCCTGGATCGATCCTTCGCTTGCCCCTACGTTCAGGCCTTTCCCTATGCCATTCAATCGGCCATCGATTTTAAATCCCAGGGAGTAAGAGTCCTCAGCCCCATCATCCACTTCGGCTGGGAAGAGAAGAACTTGGAGCAAGCCTTGATAAAGATGTGCCGGGAGTTGGGCAAGGAAGCAGATGTAGTGCGAGAGGCGATCGAAAAGGCGCGAGCGGCTCAGGATAGCTTTTACGCTTCTCTGAAGCGCCGGGGGAAAGAGGTCTTGCGGAACCTGAAGGAAGGGGACCGGGCCATGGTCATCATCAGTCGGCCCTACAATGGTTGCGACCCGGGGGTAAACCTGGGACTTCCGCAGAAGCTGCGGGACCTGGGAGTCACCGCCATCCCCATGGATTGTCTTCCCTTAGATGAGGTGGATCTGGTGGACGAATGGCAGGATATGTACTGGAAGTATGGGCAGAAGATTTACAGTGCCGCCAACATCGTCCGCGATGACCCCAGACTGCATGCCATCTACATTACGAACTTTGCCTGCGGTCCGGATTCTTTCATCCTCCATTTCTTCAAAGAGAAGATGCGCGGCAAACCTTATCTGCAGATCGAGGTGGACGAACACAGCGCCGATGTCGGAGCTATCACTCGCCTGGAGGCCTTTCTGGACAGCCTGAAGAACATCCAGGACGGCCGAATTCAGGAAGAGCGAAAGGTGAAGACCATCGTCATGACCCAGGATGCCAACTATCGCAAAGTTTATATCCCCTACATGGCGGAGCAGGCCCACGCCCTGGTAGGCGCTTTCCAGGCCTGCGGCATTGACGCTGAAGTCACCCCCAAGTCCACCCCGGAAACGATTTTCTGGGGCCGGAAGTATACTTCCGGTAAGGAATGCTATCCCTGTATCCTGACCACAGGGGACATGGTGCGGGTGGTCAAGAGCCCGGGCTTTGACCGCAAGCGCGTGGCTTTCTTCATGCCCTCTGGAAACGGCCCGTGCCGTTTCGGACAATACCATCGACTGCACCGCTTGATTCTCGACGACCTGGGGTATCCCGATGTGCCCATCTACTCCCCTACGCAGGACGAACACCTGTACAGAGATTTAGGCATGCTGGGAAAGCACTTCACCCGCCTTACCTGGCAGGGCATGGTAGCCATGGACCTCCTGGACAAAAAGCTCCGGGAAACCCGGCCTTATGAGGCCCGTGCCGGGGAGGCGGAAAAAGTATTCAACCACTACTTGAAAAAAGCCTACGAAATCGTGCGGGATAGCAAGGATGATCCGAACAGAAGCCTGGAAGGGTTGATCTATGTTCTCCGGGAAGCCAGGAGGAGCTTCGATCAGGTCGAGCTCATTAATCCTGGCTCCAAGCCGCGGATCGGCATCGTCGGGGAAATTTACATCCGCTCCAACGAATTCAGCAATGAATTCATCGTCCGCGAACTGGAGAAGCTCGGTGCTGAAGTTTGGCTGCCCCCCATCTCAGAATGGTTTCTTTACCTGAATTTCACTTCCCGGCGGTACAGCCTGAGGAACAGGCGTTACGGAAACTTCTGGAAAACCTACATCACCGAATTGGTTCAGAAACGCGATGAGCATAAGCTGGACCATATCTTCGAAGGAAGCCTGGTCAACCACCCCGAACCTTCCATCGGGCAGACGCTGCGGGAGTCCCGTCCTTACCTGGACGACTCTTTTGAGGGGGAGGCCGTGCTCTCTGTGGGTAAATGCGGCGATTATGTGAGGAAAGGCGTTTCCGGGTTGGTCAATGTCATGCCCTTTACCTGCATGCCCGGGACCATCGTGGGGGCAGTGATGAAACGGTACCGGGAAGACCACAACAACATTCCTTTTTTGAACATGGCTTACGATGGACAGGAGGAGACCAACACCCTGACGCGGCTGGAGGCCTTCATGCACCAGGCGCGACAGTACCAGCGGCAATTCTTGGCTATGCGCTAACCATCAACGATCGGCGGCCAGTATCCAATCAAAGATGAATTCTTTTAGCTGAAAGCTGAACGCTGAAAGCTGATGACCTTCTTGGTCAACCATGCAAAGGACTGCCCTCATTCCTTTGGTAATCGCGGGTTTTCTCTTCCTGCTGGTACTTCCCTCTTTTTCTGCCGAGGACCCTGCTATCACCGCAGCCCGAAAAAGAATGGTCGAACGGGACCTCAAGGGTCGAGACATCAATGACCCAAAGGTCCTGGAGGTCATGGGCCGAATTTCACGTCATCTCTTCGTCGACAAATCTTTGCAAAGCCAGGCCTATGCGGACCATCCTCTGCCCATCGGCGAAGGGCAGACGATCTCTCAGCCTTACATTGTGGCCCTGATGACCCAGATTCTTAAGATCAAGCCGGGAGAGAAGGTTTTGGAGATCGGTACAGGTTCGGGCTATCAGGCGGCAGTGTTGGCGGAACTCACTGACCAGGTTTATTCCATTGAAATCCGCGAGAATTTGGCCAAACTGGCCGCCCAGCGCCTGAAGCAGTTGGGGTACGAGAAGGTTCGAGTGAAATACGGGGATGGCTATTTCGGGTGGGAAGAGTCTGCTCCTTTCGATGCGATCATGGTTACCTGCGCCGCCAACCATATTCCTCCCCCTTTGATCAAGCAGCTCAAGGAGGGCGGAAGGCTGATCATCCCGCTGGGCAGTACAACATATTTTCAGACCCTCACGCTGCTCACGAAGAAGCAAGGGAAAACCGACATCCAGCACCTTGCTGGCGTGGCCTTCGTCCCCATGACGGGGGAGGCTCAGAAAAGATAAATCGGTAAATGGAGTCCGCGTGGGAAGAACCAAGGCCTCAGCGATAGGAAATCTGATGGAATTGGCGGGGGGCCGCTTTTCTAAGAAGCTGGGAATTGACCTCCGTTCTTCTAACCCCCGGGAAATATTCCGGTGGTTCCTGGCGGCGGTCCTGTTTGGGGCGCCCATCTCGGAGAGGCTGGCCACCAGAACTTTTCAAGTTTTCGACCGGGAAGGGGTCGCTTCTCCGGAGAAAATTCTAAACAGAGGATGGGATGGTTTGGTTCAGCTCTTAGATGAGGGCGGATACGCCCGGTACGATTTCAAGACTGCCACCAAGCTTTTAGAGGTCGCCAAGGCGCTCGAAGAGCAATACGGCGGGGATCTAAACCGGCTGCATAGGATGGCCAGCAACAGTTCGGACCTGGAGAAGCGCATCCAGTCGCTGGCCAAAGGAATTGGCCAGGTCACAGTTAATATATTTCTTCGCGAGATGCGCGGAATATGGGCAAAAGCTGATCCTCTGCCCAGTGACCTCTGCGTGGCTGCCGCCCGAAGAGTTGGCCTTATTCGTATGAGTCTGAGATCCAAGAGAGAAATTCTTGAGGAGCTGCAGGCTCTGTGGAAAAAGCACGGATTGTCCGGAATGGATTTTGCTGATTTCGAGGCGGCTTTGGTCCGCAGGGGAATTGAAGAAAGGAGGAAAAAGGCCAGGCCCTAAACAACCTTGACGAATGAGAATTTAAAAGGTATTTTGGGCTTGGAAAAATAAACTGTTGAGAAAGGAGAATTCCTATGGCCCAGGCGAAGTTAGATTTTGAAGTTCCCCCCCACCTGAAGCGGGAATTTGTCTTCCAGACCGCCGGTATCCTCCCGCCCAACGGCGTCCTCTTCGGCTTCAATAC
>CAYQWO010000233.1:0-5927 GCA_964421095.1 uncultured Syntrophaceae bacterium | reverse complement strand
CGCAGATGAGCCACTCATGGTTGTTTCGACAAACTCACCAGGTAAGCGGAAGAAAGCGCTTGATTGATTCTTCCAATACCGGTCTTAAGTTCCTGAGGTATGGCCGCATCGTCCTCAAAGGAGGAAAACGCCTCATTTCCTTAGAGAGCGGCGATGAAGAGGTCGGTTTGATCTGCCTCCAGGGGGAAGGAGAAATCGAGGTCAGCGGTCAGCACTTCGGCATGAAAAAATACGATGCCCTGTACCTGCCCATCCAAAACAGCTGTCGGATCAGCACCAAAGAATTTTTTGACCTGGCCGAATGCGCCGCCCCCGTTTCCCAAAAATACCCGGTCCAATTCGTTTCCTTTCAAAACGTCCTGAAAGACCCAAAACTGGTCAATCGCGCCGGGTTTGAACCTTATGCCCGGACCATCCACACCCTGATCGGAGAAGCGAACGTAAGAGCAGGGCGGCTTTTGGCCGGCGTCACCATGAGCAAGGAAGGAAATTGGACCAGCTGGCCCCCCCACGATCATTGCCAGGTCAAAGAGGAAATTTACCTTTACGTGGATATGCCCGCCCCGAATTTTGCCATTCATCTGAACTACTGGGATTTTCAGAATGCTGAGATTGTAGCCATGGTTCGGGAAGGGGATGCGGTGGCCATCCAAAAGGGTTACCATTATAATGTGGCTGCACCCGGGACGGCAGCTACCTTCCTCTGGATGATGGCCGCGATCCGGGAAGAGCAGGACCGGGTCTTCACTCAGGTTACAGTCCAGCCGGAATTCGAAGGGCGCTTCAAATTATTCTAAAAGGAGGACCTATGATATTGGAAAAATTCAGCTTGAAAGGAAAGAGCGGGATCGTCACCGGAGGGGGCTCGGGCCTCGGCAAAGGCATGGCCACCAGTCTCGTCCAGGCCGGGGCGGAAATCCTGATCGTGGGAAGGAGAAAAGACGTTCTGGAGAAGACGGCCAAAGAGTTGCACCAGTTTGGCGGGCCAATCGTTCCCTTCCCGGCAGACCTTTCTAAGATGGAGGAAATCCCCAAGATCGTAGATAGAGCCATTAAAGAGTTCGGCAAGATCGACTTTCTATTCAACAATGCCGGGACCATTCACCGGGCTCCGGTTGAGGAGTATAGCGAAGCGAATTGGGATGTGGTCATCCAGACCAACCTCAAAGGGCCATTTTTCCTGGCCCAGGCCGTGGCCAAAAGGATGATCGCCGACCAGCGCCCAGGATCGATCGTGAACACCTCATCTTTGATTGCCTTCATTGGCGGCAAGAACGTGCCCGGCTACGCTGCCAGCAAAGGCGGGATCAACCAGGTCACCAAATCGATGGCCAATGGCTGGGCCCAATACGGCATCCGGGTGAACGCCATCGGGCCCGGATGGTTCGCTACGGATTTGACGGAAGCTCTGCGGAAAGATAAGCAACGCTCTACGGAAATCCTCAGCCGCATTCCCCTGGGTCGGTGGGGAAACCCGGAGGAACTGGGAGGGGTGGCGGTCTTTTTGGTTTCCGATGCTTCTTCATACGTAACGGGACAGACTTTCGTGGTGGATGGCGGGTGGATGAGTAATTGAGAACAGAAATTTTTTACGGGACGCGGATAAACGCAGATTTCCATGATTAAATAGAACAAGCCCAGGACAAAAGGCGCAAGGCATAAAAGAAAAAATAATACCAAGCCCTTTTTTTGTTAACTCATTACTGAGATGGGCCTTTTCTGCGCTTATCTGCGCAAATCTGCGTCCATAGAATTTAGAGGTATTGAATGCTTGATGGACCGAGAATCCGACCGTCCGGCGACAGTGCGCTGTTAGTGGAGTTCGACAACCGGATCGACCCCGAAATCAACCGGTCAGTTCGCTCTCTGGCTTTAGCCATCGAATCCGAACAGCTCCCCGGGATTAACGAAGTCCTGCCGACCTTTCGCTCCCTGATGGTAGTGTACGACCCACTCAAAATCGAATACCGGGTCATCTGGGAAAAGACTAAAATTTGGATGGAGAAAGCCGCGCGCCTCGACCTGCCCCCCGCGCGCTTGTTCCGTCTGCCGACAGTCTATGGAGGCGTTCACGGGCCCGACTTGAAGCGAGTCGCCGAAACTGTAAATCTTTCGGCCGAAGAAGTGATCCGGGTTTTTTCCGAAATTCGCTTTCTGGTTTATTTTATCGGATTCATTTGCGGTCTGGCCTACCTCGGAGGACTTTCCCCATCACTCCGAGTTCCCCGCTTAGCAACTCCCCGAACGCTCGTGCCCGCAGGGTCAGTGGGCCTGGCGGGTGGACAGGCCAACGCCATTGCGGCAGACCAGCCTTCGGGGTTTAACTACATCGGACGTACCTTCATCACCCTTTATGATCCCCAAGTTTTTCCCCCCATTCCTTTTATGGCTGGGGATGAAATCCAGTTTATCTCCGTCTCCGAAGAGGAGGCGCTGAAGGCGCAAGGGAAAGAGGCGGCGGATTTCCTATGAAGGCTTTTGAAGTCCTACACCCCGGCGTTCATACAACCATCCAGGACCTTGGCCGGCCGGGTTTCATGAGGTACGGCATCCCCGCCTCTGGGGTCGCTGACCGATTCTCCGCCCGGGTGGCCAATTTGCTCGTGGGCAATGCCCCTGGCGCAGCCCTCCTGGAAATCACCCTTTTCCGGCTGGAGCTCTTGGCCTTGAATGACCTCATCATCGCCGTGACGGGGGGAAATCTCTCGCCCGTGGTAAATAATAATCCCCTACCGATGTGGCAGACCGTTCCGATTTCGAAAGGGGAGCGAGTGGCTTTCCGGGCAAGGAAACAGGGCTTTCGGGCTTACCTGGCTTTACAGGGGGGATTCTCCGGCCAAAAATTTTTAGGTAGTCGGTCCGTCTTTATCCGCGGCCTGATGGGGAATATGCTTAAGGCCGGTGAGACCCTGGAAACCGAAAGCATGGCCCGGAAACCGACCTCGCCCAAGTCCTTAGCGAAGGAGATGATTCCCCCCTTCCCTGCAAATAATTTTTTGCGGGTCATTCTTGGCCCCCAAGAGGACCGCTTTACCCCAGGAGGGATCGCGACATTCCTCTCCTCTGCCTACCGGGTCAGTCCGCAATCGGACCGTATGGGTTACAGGTTGCAGGGCCCGCCCATCAAACATTCAGGGGATGCAGACATCATCTCTGAGCCCATCGCCCGGGGGGCGATCCAGGTCCCTGGAGACGGTTTGCCCATCCTTCTGCTCTGGGATGCTCAGGTCTCCGGGGGATATACCAAGATCGCCAATGTCATCTCCGCTGATTTAGACCGCGTGGCCCAGGTCATGCCCGGGGAAAGTTTGCACTTTCAGGCCGTCACTTTGGAGGTAGCTCACGAGGCGCTACGGAAGGAAAGCGCTCATTTCGAACGGGTCCAGAAATCTGTCGAGGAACAGGGATGAGGTAATTTTCAAAAAATCGTCTAAACCAACAAACTTTCTTCTTGGGCCAGATGGCTGGGAATTATCCGGACAATTTCCGGATGAAACATTCGGGGAAAATTTCTTTTATTTTCTTTTCCTTTATATAGCGGGCGGCCTCCGCCTTGTCGGCAAAACGGCCAATGTAAATTCTATACCACACCTCACGATCCTTCCCCTTTATTTTGACCAAATAAACCGGCTGCCCGCTCTTTTTTTGCGTTTCCACAAATTCTTTCGCCATAGTCAAATCGCGCATGGCGCCGACCTGGATGGCGTAGCCTTTGGTTTCCGCAGGTTGGCTGGCTGGCTTCTCCGAAGGGGGTTCTTTTTCCCCGGCAACCTTCAGCCCCTCTGCGGGCCCAGGTGTTATGGCCGGTGCTGGCATCGGTTGCTTCACCGATATTGCGGGTGGTTGTGCTGGAGGAGCGACATCCGGAGGGCGCGGGGGTGGAGAGGGTTTGGCTGCCGGGAGCGGAGGCTCGTTCCACTTTCCTCCGTCAAAATAAGTAATGCTGCCCGTAATGCGGTTGGTCCGGACTTGATAGGTCTTATCCCCGGATGGGACCGTATCATAATAGTATAGGGTTGGCCAGAAGAAAATTGCCAGAATTATAACGACGAAAGCAGTTGCCCCCACAAGAATTTTGCCCCAGGGCAAATGATGGCCCGTTTCTTCGTTGGGGGCGGAAGGAGCTGGCTCTTGAGAAATTTGTATGGGCGGTTGGGCAGAGGGGGGTTCGCCTTCCCTTTGTCGAGAGGCAAGAATTTTCTCATAGGCACGGGTTATTTCCGCCAACTTCCTTTCCGCCTCCTCCCGCAGGGGAGGGTTATTGGCAAACTGAGCGGGATCCAATACATCGACCATCCGCTTATAAGTCTTACTGATTGTTTCCAGGGAAGCATCTGGGGATAGCCGGAGAGTCTCGTAATAACTTTGCAGGGTTTCCACCTGCTCGGGGTCAGGTTCTGACTTTTCGGATTCGGCCACCCGCTGGTACATGCTTTCCAGTTCATCGAGAAGTTTCTCTTCTTTTGGCTCCTGACTTTTCATGTTAAAGATCCTCAAGAGTGAATTTTTTCTTCGGTCTTGTTGCAGACCTGGGTTCAAAGTCTTGGGTAAACCTGTCGGCCTGCCGCGATAGGTTGGCCGCCCTGGAATCAAACCCTTCTACGAAAAACCTGCCTATGGATATCGGAGATCCCGCTGGGGGATGAACATCCGTTTTTGGGACCTTCAACCCTGAATCCGATTCATATACCGGTCTACAATGGATTCTGGATCCAGGTGCAAATACTGCACGTAAGCTTTCAGGAAACTCTTTAAATGGAGACGAGAGGGCAGTTCGTGGAACTGGTCCTCCTCGATACACCGGAGCATGCTGGGCCGAATTTTTGTCCACTCGGCAATCTGCTCCAGGGAAACCCCCAATTCCGTCCTCAATCTTTTTAGGTCCATTCCCGTCAGGACCTCCTGGGAGAGGATTTCATTGACCACCGAATGTACCACTGCCTGGGGCTCTTCCTCTTCCGCTTGGCAGACCGGGTCTGTTGGGTCGTTGGAACCCATGGGGGCCAGCTTTATCCTGGCGCCCCAGTATTGCGACCCCTCTTTCATGGCCCCTTGCTGAATCAGCGTTTGATCGTATTCGTACCTGGCCTTCTCGTTGATCAGGGTGGCAAAAGCTTCATCAAGTCTGGCCCGGATTTCTTTTCTTTCTTGGTCCGAAAAAAGGGAATAGATCACCATCGAGTCTTCGCTATACAGTTCCAACGCTCTTTTGTAGGCCTGACGGACCTCAAAAGGTGTGGCCCTCGTAGAAAGGTCCAGCATTTCATAATGAGTCAGTTCGGCCAATGGCCTCATCGGGTTCTATTCCCCATCGTTCCCGCCCATCTCTGCGGCTTTATCCAGAGGTTGCTCTGCTCGACCGGACCCCTCCCCCTTACTTCGCGCCCCCAGGATGTGGTTGCAGAATTTCTTAAGGTCCGCTGCGGTTTGCGTATGAGGATATTTTTCCAGAAAAGGGGCTTTCTGACACACCGCATCATGGACCAGGTCGTCATAAGCAATGTTGCCGATGAATTGCACGGTGAGGCCGAGGTGCTTTTCAATAATCCGGCAGATCAAAGCCCCCATCTTGGGATTATCCTGTCGGCGAAACTGGTTCAGGACGAGCTTGAGCTGAAAAGCCCGCAGAGCCTCTTCCACGATTTTGCCTTTCTCCGGCTCCAGTTCTTTGATGACGGAAAGAAGGTATTCCGGGTTATTGACCGTAGCCCCTTTGGCTCTTGCTTCCGTCTCTTCAACCAGGGCTCGAAAATGATAGGCCTTAAGAAGCTGCCTGATCTTGCGGGCGTACACGGCTCGCATTAAGCGGTAGACATTTTCAATGGACGTAGGCTCCGGGGTAGTAACGAAAATACCCGAATCGGCGAGCAGAAAAAAATCAATGGTGTTAAAGGATGTGCCAGCTCCCAGGTCCAAAAGGGTGAAGT
>CAYQWO010000232.1:0-5995 GCA_964421095.1 uncultured Syntrophaceae bacterium | reverse complement strand
TGATTTCTTCGATCACCTTGCTTTTTAAGGCCCTCCCCTGAAGCCCGATGGATTTTCCGAAGAGCATGGTTTCAAATTCTTGTCTCCTGACCAGCTCCTGCTTGATGTTTTCGTGGACCATACACTCTTGGGTGGCGATGAAACGGCTGGCCATCATGACCCCCTGGGCTCCCAGAGTCAAAGCAGCGGCCATGGTGCGCCCATCGGCGATGCCACCCACGGCCACGACGGGAATCTTCAACGACTCAACGACCCGGGGAAGGAGAACCATGGTGGTTACATCGTCGCTCAGGGGATGTCCCCCCTCTTCGATTCCCGCGGCATAGACGCCGTCATACCCGGCTTTCTGGGCGTGGAGGGCATGGCGTACGGAGCCTACCTTGTGAAAGAGTTTTACCCCTGCTCTTTTGAGCTTTTCGACGGCCTCCATTCCGACCGCCCTGTCCAGGGGCGTACCCGAGACTTCGATCCCCGATACCTTTTCCTCGGCGCATACCTTTATGTACATCTGGTGGTGTTCGGCCGTAATCCGCATGGAAGGGAGGAGGGTAATGTTTACCATGAAAGGCTTGT
Organism: uncultured Syntrophaceae bacterium; assembly: GCA_964421095.1. Lineage (GTDB taxonomy): Bacteria > Desulfobacterota > SM23-61 > SM23-61 > SM23-61 > CAYQWO01. The sequence goes on along the minus strand of CAYQWO010000232.1, from coordinate 5,422 downwards.
CCGTGAGCTTCCGGGTTTCTTGGATGGCGTTGCGGAAATCCTCTTCAGTCGTAAAGTTGCCAGCCGTAATGTTCCCCAGGCCTCCGGCATTGGAAATAGCGGCGCAGAGGGGTGGTTTACACAGCCACATCATCGCTCCGCAAATGATCGGATATTTGACCCCAAACATCTCCGTGATCGCAGTTTTGAACATGAAATCCTCACCCTTTCTTTGGAGCCCAAGCCGGCGCCGGCTGCTCCTCTTCCTTAAGCATTGCCGCCAAGTCGCCTTCATAATTTTCCCAGGAGAACGGTGCACCCCATTCATAGGGAAGGTCAACAATTTCTCCCGGTACCTTTGCTTTCACCAGAGTTTCTAAAGCATCTTTCAGGATACGCTGCTGCAGGACCGCATCGTTGGGCTTGCCACATTGGTGGCCCAGGGGGAAATCCACGAACACCGCCCGGGGTGCCTTTACCAGGGCCATCATGTCTCGGCAGGAGCCGATGGAGACGGTGGGAATTCCTCCTTCCTCGATTCCCCGAGCAATCAGTCCCACGGACTGATGGTCCAGGGGTCAGGCCGCCACCAAGAGAGCGGCATCTGCCTTCTGTTCCTTCAGGATTTCCAGGATCCTGGGGACGGTCTCCTTTTGTAGGTCTGTGCGCTTGTAAAGCCGGCCCATGCCCAAAGTAATGGTTATCGGGGCTAGCCTTCCGATGTCGCCCGATTTTTCCAGATCCTTGAGCCGTTCCATCGGAAAGACACAATTCAAGTCTTGCAAAGCGTCCCGGTGATCAAAGTAGTTGTGATGCAGCTTGAGCCTTTTCAACGGAGTGTCTTTCGGAATCTGCCGGAGGCTCAAGTCGTTCAGCGCCCAGGGATCAAAGGGCGGCTGGTCATCACGGAAGATTCCAGCCGAGCTGATCAGGGCGATGCAACTCTGGGCAAGCGGTTTGGTAAAAGGGGCCCAGGGGCTCGAATCAAATGTGGACCAGCGATACGGCGGAAACCCCTGGCTCTGGTATCTCTTGTTCAAGCAATCCACGTAGGCAATGCGCGACATCTACGACCTCCCTTCCTTCCTTTCCCCCATCTCCCGATGGCTGTATTCTATATGCCCTTTACAAAGGCCGGCCGGGGAAATTTCCTTAGGTCTTTGACCTTTCACCTTTCTTATATCGCGGCGATCTCTTCTCCAGGAAGGCCTCGATCCCTTCCTGGGTTTCGCCGGTAAACGCCAGACCCTGCATGAGTTCCGGCTCGCAAATGAACATGTTTCCAAATCCCTGCATAGAAGCTCCCAGGGCAATCTTCTTCGTGATCCGGACTGCGGTCGGGCTCCGGGAAGCGATCTTGGCGACCCACTCCCGGGTGGCCTCCAGCAAACGATCTTTGGGGACGATCTTGTTGGCCAACCCGACCCGGTAGGCCTCCGGGGCTGGAATTGGATCGCAGGTCATGATGATCTCCATAGCCCTGGAGGCCCCGACCAAGCGCACGAGCCTGGGCGTAGAACCCCAGGTAAAGTAGACTCCGACGATTGACTCCGGAACACTGAAATAACTGCCTTCGGCCATGATGCGAAAGTCACAGGCCATGGCCACAGCCATACCGGCGCCGATCACGGCTCCCCGAAGTGCGGCCACCGTCACCTGCTCCAGGCTTTCAAGACTCCTCATCATTTCATGGCCCGCCAGCTGCTGGTAGCGGGCATTTTCAGGGAGCAATTCCTGGCCAATGATCAATTTTTTGATTTCCTTCAAATCTGCACCGCCGGAAAAGTTCTCTCCCTTGGCCGTAAGGATAACAAAGCGAACTTTGCGGTTATTCCGGAAGGAATGCCAGACATCGATCAACTCTCCAACCATCTTAGGGCTGAAAAGGTTCAAGGGCGGGCGGTTTAGGGAAACCGTGGCTACCTCATCGGCTAACTCGAGTTCCAATGTCTCATACTTTGCTTCCATGGGTGAACCTCTTTCCCGCTTTTCAGCGAATCACTTTCTCTTCGTCCACGGGCCGGGAGATTGTGCCCCATTATGCTCTTCCGTAGCGATAACAGCACGAAATGAAATGCTTGATATTCTCCAGCGGGGCTGCCAGGGGGATCTGGCATCCCGGAGCGACGGCATATCGCGCGTCCCCTTTAGAAATCTTCAGGCATTCTTTGACCTTTTCTTCCAATTGCTCGCGGGTCCCCTGCACGAATAGCATGGGGTCGATGTTGCCGATGATCACCGTCTTTCCGCGCTCCAGGGAAAACAGTTTTTCCAGGGAGGACGGGCCATCGATGCTCAAACCATCCATGCCCAGGGATAGCAGATCTTTCATGATGGGATCTACGAAACCGCATATGTGGAAGACGACGCGGCTCCCTTTCTCGTGGATCGCCTGCACGATCTGCTGGTGGTAAGGATAGACAAATTCCCGGTATATGGCCGGGGAGATCAAGCTCATCCCGGCCGAAGGGTCTCCGATGAAAGGAGTGATGCCCATCTCCATCACAGCCAGACAACGGGCGACGACGGTTCCGGTGGTGAATTTCATCAGGTCATGGAGGAATTTCTTGTCATCATATATGTCCTCTAGCCCTTCCTTTACACCCCTCAATTCCAGGGCAAAGCTCCATGGACCGCCAATCAATGTTTCCAGGTGATAATCGGCAAACATCTCGGAAGTCTTTTTGCACATGTCGAGATGCATGGCAAAAAGCTTGTCCTCCCACGGGTTCCGCACCTGCCATTTGGGAAGCTTTTCTTTGATATCCTCCCGTTTAATACTTGGAACCTTCCCCATGAGCTTCCGGATGGCCTCCTGGGCATCAGGCATGAAGGGGTTGAACGGGACGAAAAGGATATCGGAAGTGAGTTCTTCGCTGGTGATTTTTATAGTCCTGAGGGCCGCTTCAGGCTCGGTTAGGAATTGCTGTAAAGTGTATCCCGCTTTCTCGGCGAAATGACCGCCCAGGAGGAGGAATACAGGCACCCGATCCAGTCTTTTGCCGGTAAAGGCCGCTTCCATCCTTTCTTTCCCCGTAAATGATTTTTCCATCGTTTTCCCCCTTCGTTTTTCCCCAGGTGCTATCAAAATCTAACCACTCCCCTCTTTTCCTTTGACTGCCCCATGCGAACGGGAAGAGTGTAGGCCTGGCACCATGTTCCATATTCATGACATTTTCACCTGTGGGATTAAAGGATTTCAGAACTTCATGGCCCCTGTCGTTAACCCTCGGATAAGGTACTTCTGGGCCGCGAAGACAAATACGATGCCCGGCAGTGCAGCCAAAAGTGCCCCAGCACACATCTGGTTCCAGTTTACAAAGATGTCGCCAATGCAATCGAAGCAACCGACCGTCACCGGCTGCGCTTTGGGGGTGGAGGTGAAAACGAAGGCATAGATGAACTCGTTCCAGGTCCAGAGAAATGTGATGATGGCTGCGGAGGCAATTCCGGGAGCACCCACAGGAAGCACGATTTTCAGTAAGGCCCCGGTCCTGGAACATCCATCTACGATGGCCGAGTCGATCAATTCCCGCGGAAAGGCATCAAAAAAAGATTTCATGATGAGGACGGCAAAGGGATAAGTCAGGTAGATATTTGCAATGATCATGCTGAGTAAGTTATCGACCAACCCCAATTGACTGACCAGGAGATAAAAAGGAAGAAGCAGGGACAGGGGAGGTATGATGCGCGTGGCCAAAAGGGTATAAATCGTCAAATTGCCTCCCCTAAACTTATACTGACTGATTCCATAAGCCGCCAACATACCGGTGGCCGTGACAATGATCGTGGTCACAACAGTGACGATGATTGAGTTTATCAGGTAATCACCAAAGGGATAGGATTCAAACAAGAGTTTAAAGGGCACGACCGTGGGGTTTTGGGGGAAATAAACGGGCGGAAAAACATAGGTTTCTATATCCGGTTTGAAAGCGGTCACCAAAGTCCAGTAGATGGGCATCATCATCAGAGACAGAAGAATGATCGCTATACTGTAAGACAAGGCTCGGCTTTCAATAATCTTATCCCACATGGACTTTGGCCTTTACTCCCTCAAGAAGTAGATGAATATCAGGGCAATCCCCGCCGTCAAAAAAAACAGGGTGACACTCGCTGCGGCGGCGACTCCAAAGTTCAGACTTTTAATGATTTGGTCCCAAATATAGTAGCCAAACACATACGTGGCTCTTCCGGGCCCTCCTGCGGTTAAAGGGATGATGATATCGATCGTCCGGAAGGAGAAGATGGTTGTAATTAAGAGCCCCACTAAGAGGGGTCCTTTGATCAACGGTAAAGATACATAAAGAAACCGATTTACCGCACTGGCTCCATCCACCCTCGCGGCTTCATGCAGCTCCACTGGAATGCTCAGTAGGGCGGCCAGCAGGATGATGCCCATAAAGGGGGTTCGGGTCCAACTATCCGCTATGATGACCCCCAGCATGGCCAGATTCGGATCGCCATAGATACTTAAAGGAGCCTGAATCAAACCGACTTTCATGAGAAGGTCGCTGATGACTCCGAAGTCGGGACTGAACATCCATTTCCAGATGATGCCCGAGATCACCGCGGGGACTGCCCAGGGCACGATCATCAGGGACCTGAAAAGTCCCCCTCCCCGAACGATTCCGCTCAGAACCAGCGCCAGTACCAGCCCACCCAAAGAGGTTAAGAAGGTTGTCCCCACACTAAAGATGACGATACGTTCCAGGCCCACCCAAAACAGGCGATCTTTAAATAGGTGCTTATAGTTCGCCAGTCCATTGAAAACGATGGGCCGAACGTTGTCATACTGGAGAAAACTCGTCAGGAAGAGAAGCAAGGCCGGTAGAAATACCCAAAGAACGACCAGCAGCAGGCCGGGAAGATTTAGAAGGAAGCCATACCTCGGATTGGTTAGCCTCATTTCACCCCTATGCCGATCCGGGAAAATTTTGAGCTCCCACCCTGATGATGGATCAGGGCGGGAGCGTGTGGAACTTAGAGAGGATTATTCAGGAACCGCGTACTCATCCAGGGTCTTCTGACACTTCTCCAGAGCCTCCATGGGTTCCATTTTCTTGGTGATGGCATTGGCAAAAAATTCCTTGATAATATCTGTCAGAGCCCTTCCGGCGGGTGGGAAAGTCTCGAGCACGGCACGACTCATGGCTGCTTTCCTTCCTTCAGGGACCGGAATTTTCTTCGCATCGGGGCTATCATAAACCGATAGGACAGCCGCCTCATTCCCCTCGATAATGAGTTCTCGATAGCTCGCTTCGTAGCTCCTCATAAAGTCGAGGAACAGCATGGCCGCAGCCTTTTGCTTATCATTGATGAATTTGTTGATCATATACCCATCAATATCAAAATAAGAGGCGTGATACGCATCCGGCTTGGTCTTATCCCATTTCGGCGGTGGGGCCACAGCCCAGTCATTCTGTATGCCTGGAGCTTTTTTCGG
>CAYQWO010000231.1:1705-6015 GCA_964421095.1 uncultured Syntrophaceae bacterium | reverse complement strand
GTTTTTATACACCTGGGTAACCTGAACGTCGGCAATCACTCCGGAGATGTTGACGGCCGCCGACGTGGATTTCAGGGGAAGCGGGTCGACCTGGGCGTCTTCACTTTTGACAAAGAAATAGGGGGAAAGGGTTCGGTCTTCAGATTCTCTCGACTGGCCATAGCCAGCCGTCCCGAACAGAATCGGTAACGCCGCGGCAAGTAATGCCCATAACCTTATAACTGGACTCATTGGTAACCTCCTTTGATCTTTTGGAATGAACTTCTGTTTGATTAGACAAAGGAGGTTTCTGAAAAGTTCCCGAAAAAATTTTCCGGGTTGGATTTTTACGGCGAGAAAGGCCTACCTTGCCCCCCAGTTTTTAGCCGGTGATCAGAAGAATCCATTCATTCCAGACCGTTCCCAGGCCCGAGCAGAAAAGGCCTTCGCTCATCATCATGAGGCACTGGTTCTTCCAGCGGATGGGGCTCGGCGATGATCCAGTCTTTTCGGTGGTCGATTTTCTCTGGGTCCTCATGGGTATTCCCAATGTTCCGCCTCGCCTTGGTTTGCGGAAACAAAGCTCAAGCTCCGGAAAGGGGTTTTTTCCAGCCGATGCTGATTTCGCTCAAACCTTTCCTGCTTGGGCCACGACAAAGGTAGAACTAAGAACTGGGGAACAAGAAGAGCCTACGGGTTGCGGACAATATTTACGCGGATGGCCATATCCCCTTCCGGGATATCCCGAGGAATGCCTTTTGCTTTTGTTTCTCCAAAATCCTTTAGCTTCTCCAGGAACTCTTTTACGTTCTGCGCCTTGAGCTCGGCGGCCAGGACTTCTCTCCCTTCATGGGATTCCCTCTCGATTTTCCGGGCACCAAATTGGCCGAGGAATTTTTCAACCTCCTGGCCAGCAACCTTCACATCTTTAACATTCACCGTAACGTCGATTGGCCCTGGTTTTATGACCGCAGCCTCCCTGGCCACCGGAGCAGCAGCCAGCTTTTGCCGTTCCGGCGTTGCCCTGGCAGCGTCCGAAAGAGCGATGCTCTCCCCCTCCCGGGCTGCAGGTCGAGGGGCCTGTCTCAAATCAGCAAGATCCTGTTTTTTCAAAACCCCGGCTGGTTTCGTCACTTCTTCGGACCTCTCTGCCGGAGCCTCCTTCTTCTTTGCCGTTACAGTCTCCCCGGCAGGTTGGGGGGAAAAAGGCTTATCTTCTTTCTGGGCCGCCTCGTCCCCGCGGGCGGGTGGAATGGGAGGATGGTCCTTAAGGGCGGTCTTGCCAAGCAAGGCTAAGGATTCTGCCTTGCGTTCCTGGGATGCTTTCGGCGCTTCCTCCCGGGTAACGATCGGTGCGGGCGGCACGGGCAGCTGAGCGCGTTTCATCTCCGGTTCGACAGCCCTGAAAACGTACACCGCGATTACGGCAATTAACACCGTGGCGAAGGCCTCGATCGGGACCTTTATGTGGAGCGGGTAAAACAATTTCCGCAAGACTCCTCTCTTCCTTTCATTCTCCGCCCTAACCCGGGACATGATCTTTTGCGTCAGCCAGGCCGGGGGCTCAACCTCTTCGACGTCCTTGAGGAGTTCTCCCACCTTTTTCAGGTCGGCAAAGGCGCTACGGCATTGCTGGCACGAATTCAGGTGCCCCTCGATGAGCTTCCTCTCTTCGGGAGAAACGACTTCTTCAAGGTAGGCGGAGAGCCTTTCCTGGGTGCCCTTACACTCCATCACAGATCTCCGAATGCCTTCTTCAGGCGGTCTTTCAGGGCGTCCCTGGCCCGGAAAAGCCGCGATTTGATGGTCCCATCAGGGATTTTAAGAATATCACATATTTCTTCGTAAGAAAATCCCTGTATGTCCCGCAGGACAAGCACCTCCCTGTATTCCGCGTCAAGATGATTGATGCATTCCTGCACTTTGGCCTGGACCTCTCTTTTCTCCAGGTGTTCCACGATGGAAGGTTCACGGGCTGGAGGTTCAGTCCTGAACCGCCCCTCTTCCGTCTCCACAGGATCATTGAGCGATGGCCCTTCCCGATGGAACCGGGCCTTCATCTGTCTAATGCGGTTTTTGGAAAGATTGATCACAATACTAGACAGCCAGGTGGAAAACCTGGATTCACCCCTGAACTTCTGTATAGCCTTATATGCGGAGAGAAATGTATCCTGCACGACCTCGCAGGCCTCTTCATAATTCCCGATCATCCGGTAGGCAATGTTCAGCATCTTCTTCTGGTGTTTTTCTACCAGAGCCTCAAAAGCATCCGTATCGCCTTTTTGACACAGGCAGACGAGCTCGTAATCTGCGTCCACCTGCAACCGGTTCTTTCCATCTCCTTTAGTATTAGACATAGCTGAGAGAGGATTTGTTCCTCTATTCTTGCCCGTCAGGTGCTAACACGCTTCTGACGGGCCCTCCCCATGGGGCAGGATGAGACGCAGAGCCCGCAGGGATGTTCCCGACGGTACTCGCTGCATTTGAACACGTCAAAGCGAACCTCCCGGCCTTCGTCAGCCCGGAACTCCACTCCGGTAAAGGCCCTCACCGGACAGGTATCCACGCAAACACGGCATTTGCCGCAATTCTTATCGAAGGGTGTTCCAGCATCCAGGGGCGCGTCCGTCAGCACCGAGACAAAACGTACCCGGCGCCCGAAGCGATCAGTCAGCAGCAGGCAGCTCTTGCCGATCCAGCCCAGCCCCGCCAGATGGGCAGCCAGCTTGTGAGAAAAAATTCCCTCCAGCTTATCAAAATTGTAAGGCGTAGAGGCGGGTACCGGAAGTGCCTGGAAACCCTGGCCGATCAACCACCGGGCGACATCATAAGCCAAGAAGTCCAGGGCCCTGCTAACGACTTCATATACATGATGCCAATATATGCTGTTGCGGCGTAGCTCATCGGGGGTGTGTTCTTCGACAATAGCGTCGCATAGCTGCATCCCCATAGATATAGCCCGGGGGAACTGGGTAACAAGGGGATTATTCCCGGAGGCGATGAAATCACGGGCCGGCAACAAGTTCGCAATCCCAAAAAGATCAGCCCCCCGTTGCCGGGAAAATTCTCTCAATTCTTGCGTCAGCGCAGTTTCAGCTAATTTCATTTGCCCAACCTCCTTTTAAGCGAAATGACTTAAAGGATAAATGCCTCTGTGGCAGACATAGGCTTCTGAAAAGTTTACTAAGTTGGGAGAAAGATTTCAATAAGGTTTCGCTTGTTTTTTAGCTGCTGTGTCCTTTATTATGGATAAAAGGCCGAAGGCCGAAAATAGGAGGAGATATGATGAGAATTATCTGCCTGCTCGGAAGTCCCAGAACGAAGGGAAACAGTGGGGCTGTGGCCAAACGCTTTTGTAACACCGCTGAAAAACTCGGGGCGAAAGTTCAGACTTTTGAGCTGAACAAGCTCAATTACCGGGGCTGCCAGTCCTGCATGGCCTGCAAGACCAAACTGGATAGGTGTGCGCTCCAGGATGACCTAACTGAGGTACTGGACAGCATCCGAGAAGCCGATGTTTTGGTCATGAGTACCCCCACCTATTACGGCGATGTTTCCAGCCAGATCAAGGCCTTTATTGACCGCACTTATTCCTACTTTGTTCCTAATTTTATCGACCATCCCCAGCCCAGCCGCCTTTCTCCGGGTAAGAAGCTTGTCTTCATTCAAACTCAAGGACAACCGGACGAAAAGCTTTACGCCGACGTCTTCTCCAGGAATGAACGTTTCTTCAAACGGTATGGATTTACCGAATCTCATCTGATCAGAGTTTGCGGTGTACGGAATCCAGGAGATGTGGAAGCACGCCGGGAGGCCATGGAGCTGGCCGAGGAAACGGCCAGAAAGATTATGTCCTAAACTGCCAGAGTCGCCGGGGTCAGCTGCGAGTTGAGTATTATGGGAAAGGTAATTCCTGAAAAAAGGAGGATGTAGATGAACAGCAGGAGAAAAAATTTGTTTGTATGGGTCGCCATGGCTCTGGGCATGACAATGTGGTTTGGAACAGACGTTTACGCCCAAGCGGGGGGACCCTGCGCAGAGGACATCGCTAAGTTCTGCAAGGATGTTCAGGCAGGCGGGGGACGCATCGCCAGATGTCTAAAGGAACACGAAAAAGAATTGTCCGCACCTTGCCTGCAATATATCGCCGAATCGATGAAACGCTGGAAAGAAACAGCCCAGGCCTGCCATGACGACGTCTTGAAATTCTGTAAGGATGTCAAGCCGGGCGGGGGGCGCATCGCCCGGTGCTTGAAGGAGCACCAGAATGAGCTCTCTCCCGAATGTAGGGAAAGACTAACGCAGCCAAGAAAGAAGCAATAGTTCATCCT
>CAYQWO010000231.1:0-1605 GCA_964421095.1 uncultured Syntrophaceae bacterium | reverse complement strand
TGTAATATTCTGGCGGATTGGCCTCCTTGATCCCCATCAACGTTGCTTTAGCCAGTTCCACTTGCCCCTTCCGGTTTTTAAACTGGGCTACCAACCCCTTCTCTTCCAGAGCCGCGAGGTATTTTAACAAGACCTCATCACTGACTTCCAGGAATTGCTGGATGTCGGCCAGGGTCATATGCAAGCCAGGGTTTGTTCGATAATTTTCGGCCAGAACTTTCAAGACATCCTTTTCGTCTTTGACCGGCCACGGCTTGGCTAGCTTCCCGACCGGAAGGGGAATATTTAGTTCTTCATCGATCACGCGCACGGGTGCTTTTAGATCAGCCGCAAAGTATCGGTTTCCCATCCGGTAGATCAAAAGCCGGAGGACTTCACTCGTTCCTGCCGCGATTTGCGCCAGCTTGGCATCCCGCAGGTATCTTTCCACCGGATAAATTTGCATGGCCCCGTTCCCACCCATGCACTGGATGGCCTCATTGGCGATTTCAAAAGCCGCTTCCGAACCATAAAGCTTGCACAGACCCGCTTCAATGGGGACATCCCGCCCCAAATCGGCACAATGGGCTGCATAATAGATCAGCAGGCGGGCCAGCTGGAATTTGGAATACATATCGGCCAATTTGAATTGATTGGTCAAGAAAGAACCGGTTGGCTGCCCGAACTGTACGCGCCGCTCCAGATGCTGTTTGGCATAACGCATCGCTTCCCTCATCCCCCCTAAATGGCTGGCCGCACTCATCGTCCTCTCGATATTCAACCCGCTCATCATCACCCACCAGCCCTGGCCTTCTGCGCCGATGACGTTTTGGACGGGTACCCGAACATTGTCAAACCGCAGATAACAGTTATACATACCAGCACTGCCCATCCAGTCATTTACCCTCTCGACGGTGAAGCCGGGCATTCCTTTTTCGATAATCATCCCGGTCAGGTGGCCGTAGCTTTTGATCTTCTGCGGGTCAGTGCTGGTTTTTACATAGGTCATGTATAAATCGGCGGCGGCCGCATTCGTCTGGAATCTCTTTAGGCCATTCACCACGTAGGAATCACCTTCGCGGGTAGCCGTCGTCTCAATGGCCGCAACATCTGAGCCGGCATAGGGTTCCGTCATGGTAATACAGCCAAAGAGTTCTCCTTGCGCAATCCTGGGTAACCATCTTTGTTTCTGCTCCTCTGTGCCGTCATGGACAATTTGGTGCGTCGCTCCGATCAAGGTGGTCGTGATGGCGGAGGATACGACTCCCGCCCGGCTCGTTTCTTCTATGAGAATGCAGGCGCCGGTTACTCCCCACTCCTCTTGATGGCCCCCATATTTCTTGGGAATCGTTGCCCCGAGCCAACCCTTCTTGGCCACCTCCCTTATGGCTTCCCACGGATACTCCTTTTTGTAAACGCATTTTTCCCCGACGGGAACCAGGAATTCATCCGTAAACTTCTGCGCCTCCTTCATCAGCTGCCTTTGGGTGTCATTCCACCACGGATAGTCTTGCATGGGGTATCTCCTTTCCGATGTTGGCAATTCTGTGCTTTCATTGGGCTGTTTCGCCTGCAAAGATTAATGAAACTGGTTATAAATTGTCAAGAGGAATCTATATCAGGGTT
>CAYQWO010000230.1:0-6068 GCA_964421095.1 uncultured Syntrophaceae bacterium | reverse complement strand
ATTGGGCCCGGGCGGATGAGATCCGCGCCCAGGCCGCTTCGTCGGGGATCGTCTTGGAAGATGGGCCGACGGGGACCACCTGGCGACCCGCGTAAAGGATCATGACCATTCATCCACCCTTGCCACCCCCCAGTTTTTAGATCGGAGTTAAATTGTGACCCAGGCGGAAGGGCGGCGAGCGAAGGAAGCATCGGCTGGGAATCCGTGATCATCCAGGCCTTCAGCTCTGATTCCGGCATCGCCAGCGGGGCAAAGACGCCCTCGGAAGATGAAAGTGTATCAACAGGAAATCCGAATCCCTCCATTCGGGTCTTGGCCCCGCCCAAGCCATGGAAGAACCAGCGCCTTATGATTCCGAGGGAGCTGCCATTACGCCTGGGTCAGGTAGAGCCTGCAAAAACTGGGGGGTGGCGAGTTCATCCACCCTCTTACCTTTTAAGGTGTTTGGGTGTATAATGAATTATGTTTGTTTGCTATTCCTGCGGGAAAGCCATCGAGGGGCGGGATACAATTGGGCGCCAGGAGGTCTGCCCCCATTGCCGCAGTGACTTGCATTGCTGTCTGAATTGCCGCCTTTATGATGAGTACGCCCATAATAAGTGCCGGGAGCCGTCGGCGGATTGGGTGAGTGATCGGGAGAAAAATAACTTCTGCGAGTTTTTCACCCTGCAAGAAGCCGTTGCCGCAGGTAGCAAGTTGCGCGAGCGCCAGGAGGCCCGGGCCAAACTCGAAGCACTTTTTAAGAAAAAACATCCTGAAGGAGGTTTCTAAAAATCCAAAAGATCTTTGGGAACGTTTTAGGGCTGAAGCCTTCCCAAACGAAAAAAATCTTATCCCTCTACCACCGGAGAATCCCTCCCCAGCGAGTGATCACCCCTGAGGTCGCCCGTACCCTTTCCGAACTATCCTGGGATACCCAGCGACAACTGGCCATATTAGTGGACCGCGGAGGCAACGTGCGCTATGTGGTCGTCGGCGGTCCCTGCGGGGTCTGGATTCCGGACCTTTCCGACTTCCGCCTCGGAAGCCGGCCGCGCCTTCGGGGGCTGCGTTACTTGCATACGCACCTGCGCGGAGAATCATTGACCCATGATGACCTCACGGACCTGGCCATGCTCCGGCTGGACCTGATGGCTTCCATCGAGGTGTTGGAGCGCGGCCTGCCCGGAAATATCTGTCTGGCGCACCTTATCCCTTTAAACGATAAGGGTGAGAACTGGCGCTGTTGGGATCCCCTCCCGGTGGCCAGGCTGGAGGTGGACTGCCAGCAATTGATCCAGGCCTTGGAGAGTGAGTTTGCCAGAATCCAAAAAGGGCGGGAAGCCGGGGACCATCGGGACCGGGCGATTTTAGTTCACGCTTCTTCGGCTCCCCGGTCGGTGGTCGAGGATTCTTTAAATGAGCTGGCCGACCTGGCAGACACCGCCGGTGTAGTCGTTCTGGATAAGATCAGCCAGCGAGGCCATCAATTTCATCCCCGTTTTCTCATGGGTCGAGAAAAGCTGATGGACCTTTCCATCCGGGCCTTCCAGCGGGGGGCGGACCTGCTGATCTTCGACCAAGAGCTGAACCCCAGCCAGATGCGCTCCATCGCCGACCTCACGGAGCTCCGGGTCATCGACCGGACCCAATTGATCTTGGACATCTTCGCCCACAGGGCGCATAGCCGGGAGGGGAAACTCAAGGTGGAGCTGGCCCAGATGAAATACCTGCTGCCCCGGCTCACGGCCAAAGACAGCGGTCTGTCCAGGTTGACTGGGGGAATCGGCGGGCGCGGGCCCGGAGAAACCAAACTGGAAATCGACCGCCGGAAGGTCCGGGAGCGCATCCACCGGTTGAGTCGGGAGCTGGAGAATTTGGACCGTAGCCGGAGTGTGCGCCGGGTGCAGCGCCGGAAAAATCAGCTGCCGGTGGTTTCCATCATTGGCTACACCAACGTCGGCAAATCCACCTTGCTGAATGCCCTGACCAAAAGTCGGGTTTATGTAGAAAACAAGCTCTTTGCGACCTTGGACCCCACCAGCCGACGCCTGCGCTTCCCGCGGGATCGAGATGTTATAATTACCGACACGGTTGGCTTCCTGCGGGATCTCCCCAAAGACTTGATGGATGCCTTCCGGGCCACCCTGGAAGAGTTGAAGGATGCGGGCCTGCTTTTACATGTCATCGACATCAGCCACCCGCGGTTTGAAGAGCAGATGGCCGCAGTAGAAAGGATCCTGGTCGATCTGGATTTGCAGCGCACCCCTTTGCAGCGGGTTTTCAACAAGATTGATAGAATCGACCGGGAGACGGCCGATGACCTTTGTCGCGCCTTTGGGGCCATCGGCATCTCGGCCTTAGACCCGACAACTTTTCCCCCCTTGTTGCGGGCAATGGAAGAAAAGCTATTCAGGCCGCAGGCCAGCTTTGCCGACCAGCCCCAGGAAGCGGTTTCTCTATCCGTTTAGGCCCAAGAGAGATAATCCATTGATCATGAAAAGGGAGATAGGATTGAGGATGGCCAAATGAGCTTTTTCGAAGGGGGGTTGATTTCTATGCCCATCTATGAATATGAGCCCGCATCTCCTGGAAGGAAATGTAGAAAATGTTCCTCAATTTTTGAAGTCATCCAGCGCATTTCGGACCCCCCCTGGAGCTCTTGCCCTGACTGTGGGCAGGAAGTCAGGCGCAAAATTTCCCGACCGCGGGTGATTCTTCCCGGCTCGGCGAAAAGCAGCGACGAGGTGGAAAGAAAGGTGGCGGAATACGAGCGGCAGGGGATGTACAGCCATGCTGCCGAACTGGCCGACAAAGAAAGCGAGAAACCCGAGAAGGCCCACCTGAAAGAACGAGCCATGGAGGATTATCGGAAGGCCGGCTACGATTTCTGAAGAAAGAATCAGCTTGTCCAAAAAACCTAAACGAAAGATCTCTCCGCCTTCTTTTTCTTCCTCGGAAATCCTGGAATTATTCAAAGCCCGAAAGGATCAACCGATCTCCCTCGGGGAGATTGCTCAGGCCCTTCACGTGGCTTCGGACCAGCGCAGAGAATTACGCCACCTCCTGCAGAATTTGATCGCCGAGCGCCAGGTCGTCAAACTCGACCGCCGGCATTATAGCCTTCCCCTACCTGCGGAGGTTATTGTGGGGCGGGTTCAAGCCCACCGGGATGGATACGGTTTCCTCATTCCTGAGGACCCACGCCTGCCGGATATTTTTCTGGGCAAGCGGGAAGTGCGCGACCTGATGCACCGTGACCGGGTGGCCCTTCACTTGGGAAAAAAGAAAGGGGGCCGCAAGGCGGGTCCCCGAGTGCTCGAAGTGCTGGAAAGGGCCCACCGGCGCATTGTCGGCCGGTATGAAGTAGGAGCGAAATACGATTTCGTCATTCCGGATGATTACCGGCTCGCTCAAGAAATCCGCATTCCCAAGAGAGCTGCGGGGGGAGCCACCGGGAACAAGATTGTCCTGGCTGAGATCACCCGGTATCCGACCCAAAAGGAAGGGCCAGAGGGAAGAATTCTAAAGGTCCTCGGGGATCGCGAGGACCCCCGCCTCGACTCTGAGATTATCATTCACAAATACGACCTGCCGGATGCCTTCTCTCCAGCAGTCCTGCAAGAAGCCTCGGCGATTCCCCCGAAAATCTCCGACCAAGAAATCGCCGCCCGGGAAGACTTGAGAGGTCTGAACTTCTTCACCGTGGACGGGGAGACAGCCCGCGACTTTGATGACGCCGTCGCGATCTCTCGCCCGGCCGGGGGGCACCTGAATCTCTGGGTTTCCATCGCCGACGTCAGCCATTACGTAAAAGAAGGATCGAACTTAGATAAAGAAGCCTTCCGCCGGGGGACCAGCGTCTATTTCCCGGAACGCGCTTTGCCCATGCTGCCGCCTCATCTGTCCAACGGAATCTGCAGCCTGAATCCTGCCGAAGACCGGCTATGCCTGACTGCGGCCATGGAATTCGACAGCCAGGGCCGGATGATCGACGCCCGTTTTTACCCCAGCGTGATCCATAGCCAAGCCCGCCTCACCTACGGCCTGGTGAAAGAAATGCTCCTTGCGGACAACCGGGAGATCATCGCCCGCTATCCCTCCGTTTACCAAGACCTCCGGACCATGGCCGAGCTATGCGCGGCGCTTCGCACTCGTAGGATGGAGCGGGGCTCCATCGACTTTGATTTACCCGAGCCGGAAGTTGTCCTGGACGTTCAGGGGCAGATTGAAGAGATTGTCCGGGCGGAACGGCACATCGGCCATCAGATCATCGAGGAGTTTATGATCGCGACCAATGAAGCCGTGGCCCGATTTCTCAGCCAGGAGAGGAGCCCGACACTGCACCGGGTGCACGAGCCACCGGATGAGGAGAAGGTGGAGGAGTTTACGGAATTCGTCTCCCACCTGGGCTATCGCTTCTCCCCCAAGGGAAAACTTCAGTCCAAAACTTTCCAACAACTTCTGGAGCATGTACGGGGGAAGCCCGAGGAGAAGTCCGTAAATTATCTGCTCCTCCGCTCCATGAAACAGGCCCGCTACTCGGAGAAAGGCCTGGGCCATTTCGCCCTGGCCTCTGGCCATTACCTGCACTTTACTTCCCCCATTCGCCGCTACCCGGACTTGGTAGTCCATCGGATTCTCAAAGAACTGCTCCAGCCGGGGAAGATGAAAGAAAAG
Source organism: uncultured Syntrophaceae bacterium (assembly GCA_964421095.1). GTDB lineage: Bacteria > Desulfobacterota > SM23-61 > SM23-61 > SM23-61 > CAYQWO01. The sequence continues at coordinate 1,409 of CAYQWO010000230.1, read as the reverse complement.
CGCCGCCAGCGCTGGCAGAATCAGCTTCCGGAGATCGCTAACCATTCCTCCCAGCGCGAACGGGTGGCCATGGAGGCCGAACGGGAGGTAGTGGAACGCAAGAAAGTGCAGTTCATGAAGGACAAGGTGGGCCAGGAATTTTACGGGTATATCTCCGGGGTCCTCCCTTTCGGAATCTTTGTGGAACTGGAAGATTTTTTTATCGAAGGGCTGGTCCACCTGAGTCGGCTCCCGGACGACCACTACCGATTTTCGGAGACCAAGCACATGCTCATAGGCGAACGCAGCCGGAAGGTCTTCCGTCTCGGGGATCGGTTGAAGGTAAAGGTGGATGCGGCCACCCTGGAGCGCAGACAGGTTGATTTTAGCCTCATCCAATGATAATGATATAAGAAAATGAAGATCATCCGCAAAGAAAAGGATTTGAAGCGGTCTTTCGCCAACCCGGTGCTGACGATCGGCAACTTCGATGGCGTGCACCTGGGGCACCAGCACATCTTCCGGCTGGTTAAAGAGAAAGCCAGGGAGATCGGTGGCGAATCCATCGTTTACACCTTTGAGCCCCACCCTGTGGCGGTATTGGCCCCGGAACATAAACCCCTACTCATCACCCCCTTGGAAGAGAAGCTCCGACTGATCGGAGAGCAGGGAATGGATGTGGCCATCCTGGCCAATTTCTCCAGCAAATTTGCCGAGCAAACACCCGAGGATTTTGTCAAAAAAGTTCTTTACGATCAGATCAAGATCCGCCAGCTTTACGTGGGACACGACTATACTTTCGGCAAGGACCGCAAGGGGAACATCGCCCTGCTGAAGGAGTTGAGCAGAAAGCTGGGGTTCAACGTGGAAGTGGTGGAGGCGGTGCGCGTCGGAGGAATGGTTGTCTCGAGCACCCTGATCCGGGAACTCATCCAGAAGGGGGAATTGCGCGAGGCGGCCAGGCTGCTGGGGCGAAATTACCTTCTTTGTGGCCAAGTAATCCCCGGCCATGGGCGGGGGAGCAAGAAGCTGGGATTTCCTACGGCCAACCTAAAGCTTGCCGGGGCGCTCTTGCCCAAACCCGGGATTTACGCCGTCTGGGCAATCTTCGAAGGGAAAAGATCCCCGGCCGTAGCCAACCTGGGCTGGAATCCCACCTTCCATGATCAAAAATTTTCTGTGGAAGTGCATATTCTCAACTTCCATCGGGACATCTACGGTCAGCCCTTACGGGTCGAATTCGTGGAACGCCTCCGCGACGAAGTCACCTTCCGCGGGCCCGAGGAACTGACGGCGCAGATCAAAAAAGACATCGCTAGGGCGAAAAAAGTATTGTCGGCCTCTGACCATAAGGCCTGAAGGTTTTAGGTGGAACAAATTACGTAGAAGGAGAATCGTATGGCATTCACACTCGGACCGAGGAGAGGGAT
>CAYQWO010000229.1:1245-6069 GCA_964421095.1 uncultured Syntrophaceae bacterium | reverse complement strand
TGCCAGAAGGAAAGGGGGTGTCTGCGGGGGGAATGGAGCGGATTCGGCCTGGATCGGTGTGGTTCTTTGTTTTCATCTTATTTTCCGCAGGGATTCTGCTGCTCGCGGTCAACCAGATGTTCCGGCTGAACTTATGGGGATTCCGGCCGGTGGAAAACTCCTACCTTTATTACATGCTCGCCTTTTCCCTTTCCCTGGTTTTTATTTATTACCCGGCCACGAAATCGGCCCCGACCGATCGGGTGCCCGGGTATGATTGTATCCTGTTTCTCCTCACGGTAATGACGAATGCATACCTGGGAATTCAGGGGATGGACATCATCAGCCTGGGCTGGGAATATAAGGCTCCTTTGATTCCTTCCCTGGCCAGTGTAATTTTGTGGCTGCTGGTGCTGGAGGCTGTACGCCGGGCCTCCGGCCTTTCCATGATGCTCTTTTGCCTGGTTTTTTCCCTCTATCCCCTTTTTGCCGGCATCCTGCCCGGAATCTTGCAGGGGCAGGCGTTTGATTTTCTAACGAGTGCCCGCCTGCACGCCCTGGGCCTGAATAGCATTTTGGGCATTCCCCTGTTTACGGTTTGTACCCTCCTGATCGGTTTTATGGTTTTTGGCGTCATCCTGGCCAATACGGGCGGAGGAGCTTTTTTCTTCAACATCGCTCAATCCTTATTGGGTCATACGCGCGGGGGCGCGGCCAAGATCGGAATCGTGGGCAGCTGCCTGTTCGGCATGCTGAGCGGCTCTACTGTTTCCAATGTACTGACCATTGGCTCGATGACCATTCCCGCGATGAAGAGGACAGGCTTTGCCCCCCACTATGCTGCGGCCATTGAATCCTGTGCTTCGGCCGGCGGGCCCATCATGCCCCCGGTCATGGGAGCCGGGGCCTTTGTCATGGCTTCATTCCTGAATTTGCCCTACGGACAGATCGCCATCGCTGCATTTATTCCGGCCCTCCTTTATTACTTGGGCCTGTATGTACAGGTGGATGGTTACGCGGCCAAAACGGGCCTGAAAGGTTTGCCCCGGGAAGAGCTGCCTGCTTTGGGAAAGACCCTGAAGGAAGGATGGCCCTATTTATTGGTGATCGTTCTCCTTTGTTACTTTTTGCTGACCCTGCGCCAGGAAGCTCTGGCCCCCTTCTATGCCAGCGCCGTCTTACTCATCATTGCGATGGGCAAAAAGGAGACCCGTCTGACCTGGCGCGCTGTGCGGCAGATCCTGCTGGATGTGGGAAAAGTAATCGCCCAGCTCATCGCCATCCTGGCGGCCGCCGGCTTGATCGTGGGAGGTTTGTCCGTAACCGGGGTGGCCCTTTCCTTTTCCCGGGAACTGGTGGTGGCCATGGGAAGTAATGTTTTACTCGTTCTGATCGTTGGGGCCTTCACCAGTTTTATTCTGGGACTGGGCATGACCACCACGGCCTGTTATATCTTCCTGGCCATTGTCATGGTTCCGGCCCTGGTCAAAATGGGAATATATTCTCTGGCCGCCCATCTGTTTGTATTCTACTGGGGGGCGCTTTCCGAATTGACCCCTCCTGTTGCGCTCTGTGTGGCGGCCGCCTGCGGGATTGCCGGTTCGGAGTTCATGAAGACCGGTTGGACGGCCATGCGCCTGGGGGCGGTGAAATATATTGTTCCGTTCTTTTTTGTCTACGCCCCGCCTTTATTGATTCACGGGAGCGCCTGGGAAATTTTGCAGGCCACCCTTTTCGCGGTGTTCGGGATTGTCATCACCGGTTCCGCTCTGGAGGGCTACCTGCTCGGCATCGGCGAGTTGAGAAACCGGTTTTGGCGCCTGTTTCTTCTGGGCGGGGGTCTCCTGACCGCCTTCCCCGAGATCATCAGCACCCTGGTGGGGATGATCGTAATTGGTGGATGTTTGCTTTATTTTGCTTTTTTTGAGAAAAGGGTCATCCGCCTGGCCCCGGAATAGCCTGCTGGCGGAATCATTTGGAGCCATGTTTACCATCGATTATTTTCTAAAACGAACGGCCAGTAAATTTTCCCCCAGAGAAGCGCTGGTCTGTGCGGGGAGGCGCATCTCTTATGCTGACTTTGATCAGGGGGTCACCCGGCTGGCGAATACCCTGATTTCGCTCGGGGTCAAAAAGGGGGATCCAGTTGCTCTCCTGGCGTACAACGGGCCCGAATTTGCTTACGCAGTCTTCGGCGTGCAGCGCGCGGGGGCTGTATGCCTCCCTTTGAACTACCGGCTGAAGACCCAGGAACTTACCTATATCCTCGAAGACAGCGAGAGCAAAGTTATCCTTTATGGCGCGCAATTTTCCGAGACCGTCAACTCATTGCGGGGGAAAACCCGCCTGGATCGATACATCTGTCTGAGCGAGGAGGAGGCAGCTGATAAAAGCCTCCCGGCCGGCAGTCCCCCCCGTTACCCTCAGGTGGAAATCGAAGAAGAAGGCCCGGCCACCTTGCTCTATACTTCTGGGACCACCGGCCACCCCAAGGGAGCGGTTTTAACCCACAAAAATTTAATTTGGACCTGCGTGAGTCAGGCCGTTGAATATGGGGTGAGCGGCGCGGATAAAGTGCTCATCACCAGCCCTATGTTCCACACCGGGGCTTTTTTCCGTTTCCTGACCGCCGTTTACCTGGGCAACACCATATGCCTGATGGAGCAATTTGATCCTGTGAAATTTCTGGAAATCATCCAGGAGGAGGAAATTACCTTTACCTCTCTGGTACCCACCATGTTCATCATGGTCGACCAGCTGCCGGAAAACGTCAAAAATTCCTTCCGCACCACCTCGCTGCGGAAATATATTACCTCGGGTTCTATCCTCCCGGTTGACCTGGTACGGAGGATTCAAAAATTGTTCCCGCAGGCCGAAATACGCGATAGCTACGGCGCCACGGAATTCAATTTTGCGACCGTACTTCAGCCGGAAGACCTGGAAAGAAAATTGGGCAGCGTGGGCCGGGCCCACGTGAATGCCGAAGTCCGGATTCTGAATGAACAGGGGCAGGAGGTGCCACCCGGAGAGGTGGGAGAGATATGCGTGCGCGGCCCCCAGGTGATGAGGGAGTACTTCCAGGATCCGCAGGGAACGAAAGAAGCCTTCCATCAGGGATGGTTTCGCACGGGTGATCTGGGCAAAATGGATGCGGAGGGGTTTCTGTACATTGTGGACCGGCGCACAGACATGATTATCAGCGGCGGAGAAAATATTTATCCCCGGGAAATCGAAGAAGTGCTGTACGCACACGAAAAAATCGCCGAAGCGGCCGTGATCGGGGTGCCCGATCCTCTTTGGGGCGAAGCCGTGCGCGCCATCATCGTCCCCAAACCCGGTGCCGGCTTGACGGAGCAGGAGGTCATCGATTTCTGTGTCCAACGGCTGGCTGGTTATAAAAAACCCCGGAGCGTGATTTTTGCGGATTCCCTGCCCAAGAATCCCAGTAACAAAGTATTAAAAAGAATCCTGAAAGAGAGGTATGGAGCCCCTTCGGCCGATTCCAAAAGGAGAGAAGATGGATAAGCTGATGATCACGGCAGCCATTACGGGAAGCATTACCACGCGTGACAAAAATCCTCATTTACCTGTAACCCCGAAAGAAATTGCCGACAGTGCCATAGAGTGCTATCACGCAGGAGCCGCCGTTTGCCACATCCACGTCCGGGAGGTGCAAACAGGAGAGCCCTCGATGAAGTTTGAGCTATACAGAGAGGTCTTTGACCGGATCCGTGAAAAAAGCGACATGATCATCAACCTCAGCACCGGCGCAGGGGCTCGCTTCCTCTACAGCCCAAACCGCCCTGGAAGTCCCTGGGATACTTCCGCCATGAGGAGCGCAGAGGAGCGGGTGGAGCATGTTGTCAGATTAAGGCCCGAACTTTGTTCCCTGGACGTCGGCAGCCTGAGCTTTGGTCCCCGAGTTTTTGCCAGTTTCCAGAGCGTTGTCGAAAAGATGGCCGCTCTGATCAAAGAAGCCGGAACAAAGCCAGAGCTGGAAGTGTTTGACATTGGCCACATGCGGATCGGTGAGCATCTCCTCCAGCAAGGTTTGGTGGAAAAACCGCCCTTGTTTCAGCTTTGCATGGGCATTCCCTGGGGAATTGAGGCCACTCTTGAGAATATGATCTACATGCACAATAATCTTCCCCCGGAGGCCATCTGGTATGCCTTTGCCATCGGGCCGCAGCATTTTCCCATGGCCGCGGCTTCGATGATGCATGGGGGACATGCCCGAGTAGGGATGGAAGACAACATTTATATAAAGAGGGGGGTTCTGGCCACCAGCAATGCGCAGATGGTCGAAAAAGTCGTTACCATGGCTGAATTCTTCGAGCGCGAGATTGCCAGCACGAAAGAGGCCAGGAAAATTTTGGGTTTAATAGGGTAATTACTTGTGTAAATAGGGTCACCCATTCGTTGCGGCCTGGCAAGGCCACGCAGTGCTGACGATTTAACCCTCTCGACTCTTTGATTCAAAATCTAAAACCTTTTTTTCATCCTTTTTCATTTCAATTTTCCCGTTGAGCTCTCCTCCTTCCGTGACGGAAATTTTATTCGTAAAGATGTCTCCTAAAACCTTTCCCGTTGACTTAATCTCAAGGATCTCCTGAGCTCGCAAATTTCCCTCAGCCTTTCCCCCAACGATAATTTTCTTGGCTATGATCTCACCTTTAACTACGGCGGTTTCAGTCAAAATCACACACTCCGCATTCAACCTACCATCGATCCGGCCATCAACCCTCAGGGTTCCCTTCACCTTCAATTCTCCCTGGAAATCCGTGTTCCCTCCTATAAAGGATTCGAATTTCTCATTATCCTTGGAGTACATTATCACCTCCCCTG
>CAYQWO010000229.1:0-1145 GCA_964421095.1 uncultured Syntrophaceae bacterium | reverse complement strand
GGTTCCTTCAAATCAGCCGGCCAACTCGATATCCATCGTAGGCGGCATCAATGATTTTCCCCGGCTGATCGCTGTCCCCGATCACGTACAATTCAGGCACCTTGCCTTCGAGCTTTTTAGCCAAAGAACCATTGGGCTTGGCTCCGAGAGCCAGGACGACCCAATCGGCCCGGATAAATTCCTCTTTCCCGGTCTCGTCGGAAGCGACGACACCCTCTTCCGTTAGGCGACGGATGGGCTTTTTCAAGATCACCTCGATTCCGGCCTGTTGGATTTTGGCTTGCAGGTCCAGGCGATTGATAGGCTCCATATCCAAGGCAATACTGTCGAGCATTTCCACGACCGTTACCTTCCGATTCCGGGAAGCAAGAAAAAGGGCGGTCTCACATCCTACGGTGCCACCGCCGGCCACCAGGACCGCAGAATGTTCGACCTTTTTCTTTCCTCCCAGGATGTCCCAGGCCCTTACCACTCGCGGGCTCTGAATGCCCGGGAGGTCTGGAATCCAGGGAACTGCGCCGGTCGCCACGATGACCACATCGGGTTTGAACCTCTGCACATAGGCCGGGGTCACCTCTTGCCTGAGGCGGACGTGGACCTTCGACTTCTTCATTTGCCCGATGAGGTATTCAGAATACCAGCTGATCTTTTCCTTTCCCGGGGGAACGGTTCCCAGTATTAGCTGGCCTCCCAATCTGGCGCTCTTCTCCGCCAGCGTTACCCGGTGCCCCCGTAATTTCGCCACCCGCGCAGCCTCCATCCCGGCAGGGCCTCCCCCCACGACGAGCACCTTCTTCCTTCTCTTCGTGGGCGGCAGAGTCCCAAACTCGCGCTCTCTCCCCGTCACCGGATTGATCGCGCAGCGGAGGTGGAGGTCCCGAAAAATCCTCTCCCCAATGCATCCAATGTTGCAGGAGATACATTTGATGATGTCCTCTATCGACCCTTGTCTGGCCTTATTGGGCCAATGCGGGTCGGCGATCAGGGCTCTTCCCAGGGCCACGAAATCCACCCGCCCCGCCCGCAAAACCTCCTCCGCCTTCTCCGGGGTACGGATAACGCCCACGCCGATGACCGGGATCTTAACTACCTTTTTAATCTCTTCAGCCAAATAGATCTTCCATCCTTCTTCGTAGGACATGGGC
>CAYQWO010000228.1:0-6119 GCA_964421095.1 uncultured Syntrophaceae bacterium | reverse complement strand
TCAGAACGTCGTGAGACAGTTCGGTCCCTATCTGTCGCGGGCGCAGGATATTTGAGGGGAGCTGTCCTTAGTACGAGAGGACCGGGATGGACGAACCTCTAGTGTGCCAGTTGTTCCGCCAGGAGCAGCGCTGGGTAGCTATGTTCGGAAGGGATAACCGCTGAAAGCATCTAAGCGGGAAGCCCACCCCAAGATAAGATATCCCTTTCCGGTGGCGACACCGGAGCTAAAGATCCCTTGTAGACTACAAGGTTGATAGGCCAGAGGTGTAAGTCCAGCAATGGATTGAGCTTACTGGTACTAATCGGTCGTGCGGCTTGACCATAATCTTTTTTGAGTTTTTAGGCTGCAAATTTGAGGTTGTCATTCTTTTGCGTTTTCGGTGGCGATAGCGGAGGGGCAACACCTGTTCCCATCCCGAACACAGAAGTTAAGCCCTCCAGCGCCGATGGTACTGCATGGGTAACTGTGCGGGAGAGTAGGACGCTGCCGGAATTTTTTCAAGCCCTTCTTCAGTGCGAAGAAGGGCTTTTTTATTTTTGCAAAGCGTTTTCTGTTATGGTATATATAGCTGAACCGAAAAGTAAGAGGGAGACAGTTCATGTCTGGCCATTCCAAATGGAGCACGATCAAACATAAGAAAGGCGCGGCCGATGCCCGCCGGGGCAAGATTTTCACGAAACTTATCAAAGAGCTCACGGTGGCGGCCCGCATGGGCGGCGGGGACCCAACTGGAAATCCTCGCTTGCGAAGCGCGGTTAACGCCGCCAAAGCGGAGAATATGCCCAAAGAGAATATTGACCGGGCCATCAAAAAGGGGACGGGGGAACTCCCGGGAGTCTCCTATGAAGAAGCCACCTTCGAAGGGTATGGCCCTGGAGGGGTGGCGGTATTGGTCGAAATTCTGACCGATAACCGGAAACGTACGGTAGCCGACATCCGCCACATCTTCTCCAAGAATGCCGGAAACCTGGGCGAAGCTGGTTGTGTTTCCTGGATGTTCGAGAAAAAGGGGCTGGTCGTCTTCGACAAAAGTAAGGTCGATGAAGAGAAACTGATGGATTCGGCCCTGGAAGCAGGGGCCCAAGATGTGCGAGAGACGGATAAAGAATTTGAGGTCATCACTGACCCGACCGATTTCGAACGGGTTAAGAAAAGATTGGAAGAAGCCCGGCTGGCTTTCGGTTACGCGGAAATCAGTATGGTTCCCCAATCCACTGTGCGCTTAACCGGCAAAGAAGCCCACCAGATGCTGCGGCTGATGGAAAGTCTGGAGGACTCTGACGACGTTCAGCACGTATACGCCAATTTCGACATCCCGGATGAAGAGATGGAGCAACTCAGTGCCTAGAACAACGAGGCGGTTCCCGGGATGGGGAATCTCCTCGGAGAATGGGCCAGCCACCCGGATCATGGGTGTAGATCCGGGGCTGGTAGCCACGGGGTTCGGGGTTATCGAGATCGGCCGCAATGGTTTGGTGCTTTACCTGGCGAGCGGGGTTCTTCGCCCACAGCGATGGCAGTCCTTTCCCCAACGCCTCCAGCAAGTCTATCGCGGCCTGTGCCAACAAATCGAAAAGTTTCGCCCACAACTTATGGCGGTGGAGAGTCCGTTTTATGCCAAGAATGTCAAGAGCGCCATGCTGCTGGGACAAGCGAGGGGAGTCGCCCTCTTGGCTGCAGCTGAAGCCGGCGTGGAGGTTCAAGAATATAGCCCATTAGAGGTAAAGCAGGCGGTCGTGGGATACGGAAGGGCCGGGAAAGATCAGGTCCAGGCCATGGTCCGTACCCTGCTGAAGCCGCCGCTGGACTTGACGGCAGATGCCGCCGACGCCTTGGCCGTTGCCCTCTGTTTAGCCCATTCCCTTCCCTGGCATCTTTCTCTGAGAACCTTCGGGCGGAAGCGATTCATTCCCGATAATCCAAATCGGGCCCAGAACGAGAAGTTCGAACCGGGAGAAGGTACGTGATTGCCCAGATTCGGGGCCATTTGATCCATAAGAGCCCTGGCTTGATCATCGTTGAGACCAACGGGATTGGGTACCAGCTATTTGTCTCTCTGAGTACCTTCTACGACCTACCCGAAACGCAGCAGAACGTGGTGTTGCATACGTACACTCACGTGCGGGAGGACCTTCTGCAGCTCTACGGATTTTCTACTCTACTCGAAAAGGAGCTTTTTCAGTTGCTGATCGGCGTTTCTGGCATCGGGCCCAAATTGGCCATCAACATCCTATCGGGAATTTCCCCCTCAGAACTTGTCCGTTCCCTGAGCGCGGGGGATATGGCCCGGTTGGTGTCGATCCCGGGGGTCGGCCGAAAAACCGCCGAGCGAATGCTTTTGGACCTCCAGGAAAAAGCGCACAAGGTCCAGGCTCGAGGCGCATTGCCGCGCATAGATCTTCGGCCCGCCGATGGGATAACCGAGGATGTCGTTTCAGCCTTGGTCAATTTGGGGTACAAGAAGAATCAGGCAGAAAAGGCCGTAGAAAGGGTATTGCGGCAGGCTCCGGAGATCACTTTGGAAAAAGCGCTGAGGGAAAGTCTAAAGGTTCTCTCCGCCGGGTGAGGCGATGGCTGATAAGCGAGATCTCTCAAAGATATCGAACAAAACTCCCCTCAGCGATCGGGGGGTTCAGCCCGAGTTGACCGAAGAGGACTTGCGGTATGAGCTCAACCTTCGGCCCAGAAGCCTGGAAGAATATATTGGGCAGGAAGAGATCAAGAGCAACCTGCGCGTGTTCATCGAGGCGGCCAAGAAAAGGGGAGAGGCCCTGGAGCATGTCCTTTTTTATGGACCCCCTGGGCTGGGCAAAACGACCCTGGCCTATATCATCGCTGCGGAATTACGGGTCAATGTCAAGGCCACTTCGGGACCGGTCATCGAGCGACCGGGAGATCTGGCCGCCATTTTAAGCAACCTGAAAGAACACGACATCCTTTTTATTGATGAAATCCATCGCTTGGCCCATGTCGTGGAAGAGATCCTCTACCCCGCCATGGAGGATTTTCAAATTGACATCCTCATCGGCCAAGGTCCCAGTGCCCGTTCCATCAAATTGAATCTCCCCCCTTTCACCTTGGTGGGCGCCACCACCCGGGCCGGCCTCCTCACTTCTCCCCTGCGCGATCGGTTCGGGATTAGCTTTCGCTTGGAATTCTATTCTCCGGAAGAGCTGAAGAAAATTTTGCTCCGCTCCGCCCAGCTTCTGAATATGCCCATCGACTCTTCAGGGGCCGAGGAGATCGCCAGGAGATCCCGGGGCACGCCCCGCATCGCCAACCGCCTGCTCCGGCGGGTGCGAGATTTTGCCCAAGTTCGGGCTCAGGGGAAGGTCGAACGCGAGGTGGCCGATCAAGCTTTACGGCTTCTGGAAGTTGATGAATCGGGTTTGGATAAAATGGACCGCAAGATCCTGGTGACGATTTTGGAGAAGTTTAACGGTGGGCCTGTGGGTTTGGACACGCTGGCGGTAGCTGTGAATGAAGAAAAGGACACCATCGAAGACGTCTATGAACCTTACCTCATCCAGAGGGGATTTCTCGATCGAACCCCCCGCGGGCGAAAGGTGACTCCCCTGGCCCTGGAACACCTGGGGAAAAAAATTCCGGATTTTCCCCAGGACCGCTTGCTTTGAGGAGAAAATGACTGAACACGGAGAGCAGTTCGGATGGGTCCGCCGAAGAAAGTAGCCGGACGGACCAAGTTTATCTTTGTCACCGGAGGGGTTCTCTCTTCCTTGGGGAAAGGGCTTGCTTCGGCCTCCATCGGCGCCCTGTTAGAGTCGCGGGGGCTGAAGGTTACCCTCCAGAAGCTCGACCCCTATATCAATGTCGATCCGGGGACGATGAACCCCTTTCAGCATGGAGAAGTTTTTGTATTGGACGATGGGGCCGAGACCGACCTCGATTTGGGTCATTATGAGAGGTATACCTCTGCTTGCCTCACCCGCCGGAATAACTTTACCACCGGGCAGGTTTACTATTCGGTCATCAAGAAAGAGCGCAGGGGGGATTACCTCGGCGGGACAGTGCAGGTGATCCCGCATATCACCGATGAGATTAAGCGGAATATCCTGTCCATTTCCGACGATGCCGATGTGGCCATCATCGAAATCGGGGGGACGGTGGGGGACATTGAGAGCCTTCCCTTTTTGGAAGCCATCCGGCAACTGAAGTCTGATTTGGGGCGGGAGAACACCCTTTATATTCACCTGACTCTGGTCCCCTTTATCAAAACTTCCGAAGAGCTCAAGACCAAACCCACGCAGCACAGCGTTATGAAGCTCCGGGAAATCGGCATCCAACCGGACATCCTGCTTTGCCGCACGGACCAATTCCTTCCTCCGGAGATCAAGGCGAAGATTGCCCTTTATTGTAACGTAGAAAAGGACGCCGTGGTCACGGCCAAGGATGTGGAGACCATTTACGAAGTTCCCTTATTCTTTCATCAGGAAGGGCTGGATGATAAAATTGTCCAGCTTTTGAACATCTGGACGCGTTCCCCCCATCTGGAGAAGTGGGAAGAGATCGTCCAAGCCGTCAAGAACCCCCGGGGAGAAGTGGATATTGCCATCGTGGGAAAGTATGTCAACTTGAAAGATTCTTATAAGAGCTTGACGGAAGCCTTGGTTCACGGGGGGATTGCCAATCGTTGCCGGGTGAATCTCCATTATGTAGACTCTGAAGCCGTGGAACGAGAAGGGACCGAGCGGTTCTTAAGGGAGGCTCATGGAGTATTGGTCCCGGGGGGGTTCGGGGATCGGGGAATCGAGGGCAAAATAATGGCCGTGAATTATGCCCGAGTGAGGCAGGTTCCATTTTTCGGGATCTGTCTGGGAATGCAGCTAGCCATCGTTGAGTTTGCCCGCGACGTCTGCGGCCTGGAAGGCGCAAACAGTAGCGAGTTTAGCGCCTCCACACCCCATCCCGTAATTGCGCTGCTGCCTGAGCAGCAGGCCATCTCCGAAAAAGGGGGCACCATGCGGCTGGGAGCCTATCCAGCCGTGTTACAGGAGGGTTCGCTGGCTTACCAAGCCTACCAAACATTGCATATCTCCGAGCGGCACCGGCATCGATATGAAGTGAACAATCACTACCGGGAAATTCTGGCGGCCAAGGGCATCGTATTCAGCGGATTATCCCCCGACCAAAAATTGGTAGAAATCTCCGAGCTCCGGGACCACCCCTGGTTTTTGGGCTGTCAATTTCACCCGGAGCTGAAATCGAAGCCCCAAACCCCCCATCCGCTATTCCGGGAGTTCATTCACGCCGCTTTACGGGAGAAACGCCGGAGGCGGAGGAAAAATCCATGAAGGCGCTTCCTTTCTCGCCGGTGAGAGAGGTCAGTGTGGGCCCTGTGATCATTGGAGGGAGAAGACCTTTCGTGCTGATCGCCGGCCCTTGCGTGATTGAATCGGAGGCCCTTTGCCTGGAGACCGCTCGGTTTGTAGCGGCCCTGACCCGTTCCCTGGGGATTCCTTTTATTTTTAAATCCTCTTTCGATAAAGCGAACCGGAGTTCTCTTCGTTCCTACCGGGGCCCTGGCTTGAGGAAAGGGTTAGAGATTCTCGCCCAGGTGAAACAGGAGCTAAACGTTCCAGTCCTTTCTGATGTCCACCGCTTCGAAGAGGTAGCGGCGGCCGCGCGAGTCCTGGATGTCCTGCAGATCCCAGCCTTTCTCTGCCGGCAGACCGATTTCGTCCTGGCGGTAGCGGAGGCGGGCAAGCCGGTGAACGTAAAGAAAGGGCAATTTTTAGCGCCCGGGGATGTGCGCAATATCATCGAGAAGATTCAATCGACCGGGAATGCGGATATATTGCTGACCGAGCGGGGAACCTCTTTCGGGTACAATAATCTCATCGCGGACATGCGCGCCCTCGTGATCATGCGCGAGATGGGGTATCCAGTCGTTTTTGATGTCACCCACAGCCTCCAACTGCCCGGAGCTCAGGGTTCTTCATCGGGAGGACAGCGGGAGTTCATTGGGGCATTGGCCAGAGCGGCTGTGGCTGTCGGCATTGATGGTCTCTTTATGGAAGTTCATCCTGACCCGCAAGCCGCCCTCTGCGACGGGCCCAATTCGCAGCCCCTGGATGAGTTAAGACCATTGTTGGAGC